>CAZYBP010000039.1:0-8809 GCA_964645555.1 uncultured Gammaproteobacteria bacterium | reverse complement strand
TTTAGACATAAAGCATAAGCCTTCAGTCAATTTAGGGTAAGAGTAGAGTAATGAGCTATTTTGATATGATATGAAAGTCCTATAAAAGTTGACAATAACAATTAAATAACCTATAATACATACTCTAAAAATATGGAAAGAAAAACACATTCGATACATTTAGTTAATTCTCAAGAAGCTAGGCAAGCAGAACCTATTTCTGTTGAGCAGCGCATTCAGGAAGCATTCAGGGCTGGTTATCAAGCTGGATTCTGTGAGGGCAAAAGGGAGGGTCAAGACGAAAGTTTTTATAGAGGTTACTCTCAGGGGATGAGGGAGGGTATAGAGGTTGCAACAGCTGATGCTCAGGAAAGACATACTCAACAGATAACTGTTATTTCAGCCATACTACAAATTGCAATGAGATTAATCAATGATCCGCAGATTCTGAAATTTTTAGCTCAGGCAAAAGAAGCAGCATATACAATGAGACAAAATTTAGTAGATACTGCTTCTAAAGCTGAAGCTAGACAACTAACACCAGCTTCTGTTGGTGATCATACATTTTTATCTAATAATTCATCTATTGCTAGGCATAGAAAATTAGAAACTTCTGCTTAATTTAGGTTTAATTCTACGGTTTTAAAGTATTTCCAGTTGCAACCTTAAAGGTTGCCGCACAAACTTTTATATATTTCCTTCGGGTATTTTACGTGGTAAAATGAGCTGTCATGTTTTTTCGCGCCCAGCGAAAAAGGGAAGGTTCTCACGAAGTGAGGTTGTTATGGCTAAATTTCAGATTTCTTCTCAATTTAAACCAACGGGTGATCAGCCTCAGGCTATAGATAAGTTAGTTCGCGGTCTAAGCTCCAATGAAAAGCATCAGGTTTTGCTTGGAGTCACGGGTAGCGGCAAAACTTTTTCTATTGCAAATGTGATTCAAAAAGTACAAAAACCTACTTTGATAGTTTCCCATAATAAAACTTTGGCTGGACAGCTGGCTCAAGAGTTTAGGTCTATTTTTCCAAATAATGCTGTTGAATATTTTGTTTCTTATTATGATTATTATCAGCCTGAAGCGTATATTCCCCAATCAGATACTTATATAGAAAAAGAAACACAAATTAATGAAGAAATAGAAAAGTTAAGACTTTCTGCAACAACCTCTTTAATGACCCGCCGTGATGTAGTGGTGGTGGCTTCAGTTTCAGCTATCTATAACTTAGGAAATCCTGTGGAATATAAAGGAGCAATTTTAGAAATTAAAGAGGGAGTAAGAGTGGGTCTTGAATCTATTTTAAAGATGCTGACTAAAATGTTTTACTCAAGAAATGATATAGATTTTAAACGTTCTACATATAGGGTCAAAGGGGATACGATTGACATTTTTCCCTCATATTCTGAACAAGCAATCAGATTACAGCTTTTAGGCGACAAGATAGAGCGTGTGTCTGTTTTAGATCCTTTAACAGGTTCTGTGACACCTACACCTCAAACAATCAGTATTTATCCAGCAAAACACTACATAACTCCCGAACAAAGATTAAAGCCTGTTTTAATACAAATTCGTGAAGATTTGGAAAAAAGAGTTAAAGAATTAAAACGTGCAGGTAAACTTTTGGAAGCGCAAAGAATTGAGCAAAGAACTCATTATGATTTGGAGATGATTCAGGAATTTGGTTACTGTAACGGCATTGAAAATTACTCAAGATACTTTGACGGAAGAAACCCGGGTGATCCTCCTTATACTTTAATGGAATATTTTCCTAAAGATTTTTTACTGATTATTGATGAGTCCCACATAACTTTGCCTCAAATTAGGGGAATGTATAACGGGGACAGGTTCAGAAAAGAAACTTTAATAGACTTTGGGTTTAGGCTGCCTTCAGCTTTGGATAATAGGCCGCTTAAATTTGATGAATTCCAAAGAAGAATTAATCAAGCCATTTATGTTTCAGCTACCCCGGATGAGTATGAATTATCCTTGGCAGGGCAAGATAATATAGCAGAACAATTAGTTAGACCAACTGGTATTGTGGATCCTGAAATTAGTATCCGTCCTACCCAAGGCCAGATACAGGATGTGGTAATTGAGGTCACAAAGAGAGTAAAAGCGGGAGAGAGGGTATTAATTACTACTTTAACTAAAAGGATGGCAGAGGATTTATCAGATTATCTTAAAGAGCAGCAAATTAAAGTACATTATTTACATTCTGACATTGCTACTTTGGAAAGATCGGATATTTTACAAAGTCTTAGGCTTGGAGAATATGATGTAATTGTAGGAATTAATTTACTCCGGGAAGGATTAGATTTACCAGAGGTAACTTTAGTTGTAATTTTGGATGCTGACAAAGAAGGGTTTTTGCGCTCTAGAACCTCTTTAGTTCAGACCATGGGCAGAGCTGCCAGAAATGTAAACGGAAAAGTAATAATGTATGCAGATACTGTTACAAAATCTATGAAAGCTGCTATAGATGAAGTAGAAAGAAGAAGAAAGTATCAGCTGGAATATAATAAAAAGCACAACATTACTCCTAAAAATATTGAAAAGGATTTAAGGGACAGATTAATAGAAAAGGTAGAGCAGTTAGAACAAGAGATAGGCAAAAAAGATTTAACCATTGCAGATATTCCTGTAAAAGAAAAACAAAAGATGATAAAGCTTTTGGAAACTCAAATGAATCAAGCCTCAGAGTTATTAGACTTTGAGCAAGCAGCCAAAATCAGGGATCAAATTAAAGAACTAAGCTTAGGATAATTTTAATCAGTTATTGTAGCCTGAATATCTTTTTAGGATATAGTTCTCAACTATGGAATGGAATGCAGCTGTTTGAGGGCTTCTCTTCTTTTTTGGTTTCTTAGCTCCATGGTAGTCATTGGAAGTTCTTCTGTTTTTCCTCTGGGAAAATAATTATATCTTTGTGCCTGTCTGAATAAATAGCAATCTTCTAGTGCTTCCCGGTAGAGTTTAATAAGAGGAATGGGTCTGGGATAAAGCATCTCAAAAGGGTATTTTAAGCGCCTATACCTTTCCAGTTCTTCCATAACCTGAAATTTCTCTTTTAAATCTTGGCTTTTTTTAATAATTTGCCTGGTACGGGAAATAATATGGCGGAAAGGTTTAGCAATTTCCATATTCATAAGCTACCATTGTAAGTATATCTACAAAGTGAATTAAAGCTACACCCACAAAACCAGTGGTTTTAGTGCGATACATCTATAAATACTAATTGTTTAAACTAAGAATATAGTACAGAGAATGTAAAAAAAGAGAAAGAAAGAAGATAGGTAAGCTAGGGGTAAGAAAAGTGTAGTAATGAGGCTAAAATTATTTCTTTTGAGGCTAAAAAGGGGTAAAATATGCATATGCCAGAGGTGCCAGTTCCAGCGGCAGAACGATCTGTACATGTTGGTAAAATTCCCAAAATAGATATTAGTAGATTTATAAACTATCGTAATTTTGTGACGGTAGGAATAGTAGGTGTAACAGCAGATACTGTTTCTCTTCTGTTTAAGTTTAACGAGATAGGTGTCTTGGAGAAAGTTGCGGCAGCAGTATTAATTGGGACAGGAGCTATCTTAACAAAAGTAATTGATATGGAGCCTGTTTTATCGCCTGTGAAAAACAGAAGAGACAGGATAGTAAAAAAGGTAGTTAAGTGAACTTGATCAAATTCTTTGTACTTTAATTTTGTTAAACTTAAGGCTTTAAATATATTGCATAATTTGTTAAAATATCCACTTGAACTTTTCGGGAAAAGTTCGTTCTCCTAAATTATGGCAATAGATAAGATTACAATTAAGGGTGCTCGGGAACATAATCTTAAAAACATTGATCTGGAGTTGCCTAAAAACAAATTAATAGTTTTTACTGGAATTTCCGGTTCAGGTAAATCTTCTTTGGCTTTTGATACCTTATACGCTGAGGGTCAAAGAAGATATGTAGAGTCTCTATCTGCTTATGCCAGACAATTTCTGGGGGTAATGGATAAGCCTGATGTAGATTTAATTGAAGGACTTTCTCCGGCCATCTCCATTGACCAAAAAGGAGTCTCCCATAATCCCCGTTCAACAGTTGGTACTACAACTGAAATTTATGATTATTTAAGGCTGCTTTTTGCCAGAATTGGTCATCCCCACTGTCCTATTTGTGGCAGGGAAATTTCCAGAATGAGTGTAGAGCAGATAGTAGATTCAATTTCAAATTTCAAATTTCAAATTTCAAATAAAAAAGGCAGAAGGATAATGATTTTGGCACCTATTGTCAAAGACAGAAAAGGGGAGTATTCATCTCTTTTTGAGGATTTGCGAAAAAAGGGTTTTTCCAAAGTCAGAATAGATGGACAAGTAAGAGATTTATCAGAGGATTTGGTTTTAATTAAAACTAACAAACATACAATTGATGCATTAGTTGATCGGTTAGTTTTGGATAGCAAAAGTACTCATGATCAAAATATTTACTCAAGATTGTCACAAAGTATTGAAACAGCTCTTAAACTAGGAGAAGGTTCAGTTTTGGTATCTGAAGTGTTGGATGCATCTTTAGAATTTCCTCAAAATCCTAAAAAGATGGAAGATCATTTATACTCAGAAAGATTTGCCTGTCCTGTGGATAACATTGCTTTGTCCGAGGTAGAACCCAGACTTTTTTCTTTTAATTCTCCCCACGGGGCTTGTTTGACCTGTAATGGTTTAGGTGCCCTTTTGGAAATTGACCCTGAGGGTATTTTAAACCCCATACTTTCAATAGATGAAGGTGGTATTTTACCAATGCAAAAGTTAGCAGGAGCAGACACCTGGTTTACCCGTCTTATTGAGGCTGTTGGAAGAGAATATGGGTTTGATTTAGGTACTAGGTTGGGACAACTGACTGAAAAAGCAAGGGAGGTTTTATTACATGGCTCAAAAGATGAGCAATTTAAAGTAGAGGGTAAAAACCGCCAAGGCAGATGGACTCATTTTTATGCAGGATTTGATGGTTTAGTTGCTTATTTAATGGAAAGATATAAAGAAACTGAGTCAGACTGGGTCAAGGCAGAAATAGAAAAATACATGTATAAAGAAACCTGCCCCAAGTGTAAAGGCCAAAGGCTTAAAGACGAGGCTTTGTCAGTCACTATAGACGGATTAAATATTGCAGAAGTTACTACCATGTCTATTAAGGAAGGATTGGAATGGATAAAGAATTTATCTGTTGGTTCTAAGCTTAGTGATCGAGAAACTACTATTGCTACCCCTATTTCAAAAGAAATTAGATCCAGACTACAGTTTTTAATTGATGTGGGGCTTGACTATCTAACTTTGGATAGGGCAGCTATGACCTTGGCAGGAGGGGAGTCACAAAGAATTAGATTGGCCTCTCAAATTGGTTCAGGATTATCCGGAGTTTTATATGTTCTAGATGAGCCATCTATTGGTTTGCATCAAAGAGATAATACAAGGCTTATAGAAACATTAAAAAAGTTAAGAGATTTAGGAAATACTGTAATTGTTAATGAACATGACGGGGAAACTATGGAAAATGCAGATTTACTCATAGAAATTGGTCCAGGAGCAGGGGAGCATGGTGGAAAAATTGTTGCTCAAGGTGCACCGGTAGACATTATGAAAAACTCTGACTCGCTGACTGGTCAATATCTTTCAGGTAAAAGACGGGTAGAAGTTGATGATAAGTTAAAAAGAGATACTGTTAATGTAGGTAAATTAAAAGTTTTAGGCGCCTCAGAACATAATCTAAAAGGAATTAATGTAAGTATTCCTTTAGGTCAATTTGTAGCTATCACAGGAGTGTCAGGTTCTGGTAAGTCCACTTTAATCAACGATATTTTATACAAAGCCTTAGCCCAAAAGATATACCGTTCTAGGGAAAAACCAGGGATGCATAAAGGTTTGGAAGGAACAGAGTATTTGGATAAAGTGGTATTGGTTGATCAATCCCCAATTGGCCGCACCCCTCGATCTAACCCTGCTACCTATACCGGGGCATTTACTTTTATCAGGGATTTATTTGCCTCGTCCCCTGAGGCTAAAATCCGCGGTTATGGCCCGGGTAGGTTTTCTTTTAATGTTAAAGGGGGGCGGTGTGAAGTTTGTGAAGGTGAAGGGCAACTTAAGATTGAAATGCAGTTTTTGCCTGATGTTTATGTAACTTGTGAATCATGTAATGGAAAAAGATATAACAGGGAAGCTTTGGAAATCCATTTTAAAGACAAAAGTATTGCTGATGTTTTGAGAATGAGCGTTGAGGAGGCTCTAAAGTTTTTTGAAAATATTCCACAAATTAAAAATAAAATTGAAGTTTTAAATGATGTTGGATTAGGTTATATAAGATTAGGCCAACCAGCTCCAACTTTATCCGGAGGAGAAGCTCAAAGAATAAAATTGTCTGCAGAGTTATCTAAACGCCAAACAGGCAGAACTATCTATATTTTAGATGAGCCAACTACTGGTTTACACTTTGCAGATATAGAAAGACTTTTGACTATCTTAAGGAGGCTTGTTAATTTTGGGAATACAGGTGTCATAATAGGGCACAACCTTGATGTTATAAAGAACACTGACTGGGTAATCGATTTAGGTCCTGAAGGTGGTAATGAAGGTGGAAAAATTGTAGCTGAGGGTACCCCCAAAGATATTGCAAAAATAAAGTCCTCTTACACCGGCCAATATTTAGCTAAAATTATTTGACATTTGACCCTATAGCATATAAAATCCTTCCCAACTGCCAAATTTATGAATTTACCTACTGAGGCAGAAAGAAGACAGGCCTTTGTTAAAGTCTATGGAAATACGGAAGAGGTTGATGATCCTAGTGCCGGAATTTCCAAAACAGGTTTTACACTTTCAACTTTTGATCCAGAAACTGGCTATGCGCAATTCTGTTCTAATTCTAAACCTTGGCTTGGTGCGTCTAGGGAGCGTGTAGAATTTGCTGTTGATCCGAATACTAACATCCCGATTAGAAGAGGAAGATTCTATTTACAAGAAACAGAAGAGCAAACACCTAAACTGCAATGGGCAAAATTAAATTACCCTTTAGGAAGATTTACTGTGCGTTTGAAGTGTAATTATGAGGGTCAATTTGGAGGGACGCAAGATTTACCTGATTTTCTCTCTTTAGTAGTCGTTGCACAAAATGAAGGAGAAGTAAGGTTAGCAGAATGCCGGTATCTAACTCAATTAGGAGAGTGGCCTACCATGGTAAGCGTTATAACTGGTACCATAGAGGAAGCAGAAGAAAGACAAAAGACTCAAGTTGGCAACGACAGATCCAAAGTAGCTGATGCGATGGATATACGAATAATAGCGCCGGATAAATACAAAGTATTTGGTCCTGAAGAAGGCAGACCCGCCCGGATACCTAACCTTGGAAGTGCAAACTTAGGAGAAAAACTTTCCTGTAGAAAGGGGTTTGGTGAGCTGGGTGTAAATATTTCAGGTGTTGGGCAATCAGAGGTTCTAGAAATATCAAAGGTGGGAAAAAATAGCCAAGTACATTTGGTAATTCCTAAGTTTACTCCTGGGGTTTGGGATAGAGGAATTAGAGGTGACTGGAGGAGTTATGTAGAATTAGTGAAAACCCACCCCACCAGATTTGAATATACCGAGCAAAGTTAACCTCTTTTTATTGTTCATACTTACCAAATCCTTACATTTCTTTTATTTGCTTATTACAGTCATACTTTAATGTTAAATTATGGACCAGCAACCATCTTCAGGAGATCCTTTAAATACTCTGGAGAAAAATTTAGTAACACAATTATCTCAAGTTAAAAAGCAGTTAGAAAAGCTGGAACATAATGATTTATTGGAACAGGAAACTTTACCTGAGGTAATAGAACTTGGTAGTTTTGCCTGGGAGGCAGACGTCCGCTCAGGTAACCAGGCTGTTAAAGCCAATTTAATGAGAATTTATTTAAAAATTAAAGATTGTCTTATTAAATTGAAAAAAGGTACCTATGGACTCTGTGAAAAGTGCCACAAAAATATCAGTTTAGAAAGGCTGGCTGTACTGCCTACAGCCAGTACTTGTGCTGTTTGCTTCTAACTTTCCTTTACCCAGACTGTTTTGTTACAATAGTTGAGTGCTAAAAAGAATAGCTATATCTTTTTTTTTACTATTGGGTTTAACCCTTGTCCCAAAAATTAACGCTGCTGAGGAACCCGACTTTGCTACCTCATATGATGTGGTGTTTGATGTAGGTATAGATGGTGTAACCACTGTCACTGAAAAAATTAATTTAAAAAATTTAACTTCTCAGTATTACGCCAATGAATTTAAATTAAATTTAGGAGCTTCTCAAGTTTATGACCTGAAGGCTTTTGACAGCGGTGGAGTCATGAAAGTGGATTCGGATCAAAAAGATAATTCTACTACTATCAAGGTTAGATTTAACCAACAAGTTGCCGGTATTGGTAAATCTGTACCTTGGACTCTACAGTTCAGAACTAAGGACTTTGCTCAAAACTTAGGCAAGATTTGGGAAGTAAGAGCCCCAAAGGTTTCTTCCAGTGCTAATTTGGCAAACTATAATTTAGCTGTTTCTGTACCAAATCAATTTGGTGAGCCAACATTAGTAAATCCTACTCCTAAAAGTCAGACTTCCTCGGCAGATAAGATCTTTCTGACTTTTGAGAAAAGCCAACTTTTAGATTCGGGCATATCTGCTATATTCGGCTCAAGTCAGTTATTTGATTTTGATTTAACTTATCATCTGCAAAATAATAATTTAATTTCTATTCTAACCAATATTGCAATTCCTTCAGATACTTCTTATCAGGATGTGATTATTCAAAGGATTGATCCTCAGCCGATTAATGTAACTTT
>CAZYBP010000038.1:2895-8833 GCA_964645555.1 uncultured Gammaproteobacteria bacterium | reverse complement strand
GGTCAACTGGATAAAGTCCTGCTGCAGATGGCAGATGGACTGGAAAAAGATAGAGAGTTTAAGGCTAAGGTTCAGGGTGCAATGATTTACCCTATTCTAGTCATGGGCATGATGGTTGTCGTTATGATTATCATGATGGTATTTGTTATTCCCAAGCTAATTTCCTTATACCAACAGTCAACAATAGAGCTTCCCCTACCAACTAAGATTTTGATTGGTGTATCGAATATATTTGTTCAATATTGGTGGCTAGGGCTAATTTTACTTGTTTCGGCAACTGTGGGTATAATCAAGTGGAAAAAAACCCCTGAAGGTAGTTTAGTAATAGACCGATTCATTTTGAAAATGCCTATTGTTGGCCAGATAGTGACTAGTGTAACCCTGACCAATTTTAACAGGACTTTTGGATTACTGACATCAGCGGGTATCCCTATACTTGAATCAATTGGTATCCTTTCAGACTTAATGGATAATACGCTCTATAAAAATGCTTTGAAGGAAGCTTATCGTGGGGTAGAAAAAGGATTGCCGTTTTCTTCACTTCTGGGAGCTAACATTTTTCCAAGGATTGTTGGTCAGATGGTTAAGGTAGGTGAAGAAACAGGTAAGGTCGATGAAATATTTTTTAAATTAGCCGATTATTTTGAAACAGAATCTGATCATATGCTTAAGAATTTAACGGTGGCTATAGAGCCAATTATACTTATAATATTGGGTATCGGGGTAGCATTTTTAGTAATCTCTATTATTTTGCCAATATACAAATTAACAACATCTTTTTAACTGGATACTTGACTATTGCCGACAAATTATGTCTACAATGGATTAGTAATGGAAGGGGGTGAATAAAGCTTTGAAAAAATCTGCTCAAGTTCAAAGGAGTGGTTTTACTCTGGTAGAACTTTTGGTAGTTATTGCAATTATTGCCATTTTGGCAGCAGTCGTCGTTTTAATCATAAATCCTTTGGAGTTAACAAGGCGTGGTAGAGACGCAGCAAGACTTGCTGATTTGGCTAATCTTCAGAATGCCATTAACGTAGCGGTTCAAGAAGCTACTGGTTCAGGCACTTCGGCTATTCTCTGCGCAGGCGGTTTTAATAACTCAGCTAGCTCTTGTAAAGGTTCGAGTAATGCAGGTACTAGGGCGTCTGATGGAACCGGTTGGGTAGGAGTTAATTTAGGTGCCCAAAAGAGTGTTTCGGTACCTACTTTGCCGGCTGATCCAACTAATGATACGACTAGTCACTATACTTACTGTTCGGATGGTGATTCATGGGAAATAAACGCAACTTTGGAATCAGTCCAACAGTCCGGTAAGACAAAAACTGATGGTGGAGATGATGACAATCTATATGAAGTAGGTTCTAATTTGAAATTAGTCTCTACATCGGGTGGAACTTGTACTTACTAATGATTGAGATCAGTGGTTTTATTTTTGGCGCCATTCTAGGAAGTTTTATAAAGGTTTTGGCTGATCGAAGTATCAATCAAAAGTCATTTTGGGGAAGGTCATATTGTACGTATTGTAAAAAAACTTTACGTTGGTATGACCTTCTGCCAATTTTTTCATACATCTTTTTAGGTGGTAAGTGCCGTTATTGCCGTAAATCCATTAATATAGAGTATTTGCTTGTAGAAATACTTACCGCTGTCTTGATTTCGTTTCTATTCTTTAGACAGTTTCAAAGTTTTCCTGGATTTTCAGACTACTTTAAGTTGGCTATCTTTACCCTACCTTTATTAATAAATATTTTTTTTGTGACAGTGTTAATAGTAGTATTTTTGACTGATCTAAAAAAGATGTTTATTCCAGACAGGGTAATTTTGCCATCCCTAATTGTAGGTTTAGTACTTGTTTTGCTAAATACTGTAAGTAAGATAGGTTATTTGTATTATGTACTATCCGGTAATCCTGTTGGCAGGCAACTATTGCCTCCCCAAAGTGATTATTTTCAAAGACATGCATTTGAACTTGGCCAATCTTTTTTGAGTACAGTTTTAACTGCTGCCGGAATTGGTGGATTTTTTTTGCTTTTGATAATAATTACCAGGGGCAAAGGTATGGGAGGAGGCGATGTTAAATTAGGGGCATTTATTGGATTAATGCTTGGGTCTCCCTTTGGTATAGTCGCCATTGTTCTGTCTTTTATTATGGGAGCAATGTTTTCCTTAATACTAATTCTTACAAAAAGAAAACATTTTGGTCAGGCTATTCCCTTTGGACCATTTTTAGTCTTAGGTAGTTACATTGCCCTGTTTTGGGGTAAACAAATAATTAACTGGTATTTTAACCTGACAATTTAGCTTCAAAATTGGGTATTGACAACTGTTTCATTTTATGTGAACAATAAATATGTTGATAAAAAGTTGATAAAAATATGAAAAAGTTTCTGCCCAAAACTACACATAATTCACGAGGTTTTACTTTAGTAGAGTTACTTATTGTAGTTACTATTCTCGCTATTTTAGCTGCTGTTGGTTATGCTGTTTATAGTAATCTTTATCTTCAGCAAAAAAGTAGAAATGCTACCAGAAAAGCTGATTTAGATGCTCTTTCTAAGGCCCTAGAAATAAATAAGACAGCAACAGGCTATGTTGTTTTAGCAGCTTCACAATTTGCTAATGCCAGTATTCCGACAACTGATCCTCAAACTTATCCTTACTGTGCAGTGTCAAGTTCATCACAAGCTACACCCGCTATATGGACAACTACTTGTCCGGCTAGTTATGCTCAGGTTAGTACTTCAGTGCCTGCTGCAGGTACATCCTGGAAGATCTGTACTACATTAGAAGATGAGGATGGTAGCGGTGCAGGAGTAGCCACAGTATTTTGTAAAATCAGCGCTCAGTAAATTAAATTTATACTTCCCGATTAATCCGTTGACATACCCTGTGGTTCCATCTACGATATAAATTAGTGTATGAAAAAAAGTGGTTTTACTTTAGTTGAATTGTTAATTACGATTACAATAATTGCAGTTTTAACCACAGTTGGGGCTGTTGCTTACACCAGCTTTTTTAAAAATTCCCGGGATAGTAAAAGATTATCTGATTTGAAATTAATTCAATCTGCCTTAGAGACTTATTATGCAGACCAACTATATTATCCTTCCAGCGATTCTATAACCCCTGTTCCAGTCCCAACCCCTCCAGGTATTGCACTAACTAATGCAACTGGTACAAGTATCAGTCCCACTAACCCTAAAACTTATTTATCTTCCGTACCTACTGATCCATTAATTAGCAATACCTCCTATTCTTATAAAGCATACAAGTTGGCTGTTGATGGGAGGACCTTTGTGGAATGTGCAAATTCTGATAATGCTAGTGCAAGTACGGCAAAATGTGTTAAGTATTGTCTTTTCGTCCAACTGGAGAATACAACATTGACTAGTGATAGCGGTTGTACTGTACTGCCTGCAGGCTTCACCGCCCCAAAAGCTTATGGAGTTACTAGGCCTTAATATGGTACTTTTAAAGTATGCGTGGTTTTACCTTCATCGAACTTTTAGTTGTTATATCAATACTCGCAATTACTACGATGGTAAGTGTTGTATATTATAAGGATTTTTCAGCAGATCAAGCTACAAAGAAGGCTGTAGGACAAGTACAAAGTTTAATCAGGCTTGCCCAAAGTAATGCCACCTCATACACAAAATGTCCTGATCCGGGGGCTGCAGATCAGAGTGTAAAGTCCTGGTATTTAGTATTCACCAATGCTACTAATATTGATCTTCGTTGTGATACAGCTTCTACAACTAACTATACCCTGAGGTCATATATTTTAGAAAATGTAGGACTTACAATTCAAGGTGATTCGGGTTGCCCAATCGGATTCTCCGCAACATTAAGTTACCGGTCAGGAGTAGGTACGCAAAGTATTTCCTCTAGTGACATCTCTGTTACGCCGGCTTGTCTGAACTCGTCGCGTCTAACCTTTACTCTATCTAACCAAAGTAACCCCAGTTCTTCCCCGATACCCTTTAATGTGTCCAAAGGAGGATCAATAAATGTCCAGTAATGACTCAAAACTCAAAACTCAAAACTCAAAACTACAACTAAAAACTCAAAAGTTTTCTGAAAGAAAAACACAATCACTTTTAACTTTCTGGCGTAACCAGACAGGACAGACATTACTAGAATTAATTGTGGTGGTATTGATTTCAATAGTTGTAATCGGGGCGCTGGTTTTCGCCACAATTTCCTCACTACGTAATGCTCAGTTTGCTAAAAATCAAGCTCAGGCTACTAAATTGGCCCAGGCAGGAATAGAGCTTGTGAGAACAGGTAGGGATAGAGACCTCTCCATAACAAACATACCTTCCGCAACCGTAAGTACTTGGGGTGGTACTGCCGGTAGTTGCCTTGCCGAACCAACAATTAAGTCTGATTCGATGTGGTGTTATCAAGTCTATAATGGTTGTGGATCCGGTGTTTCTAACACCACCTGTTATTTTAAGCTTATTCCCAATAATGGGAGCAAAGATGGAACTATAAGTTATCTGACTAGCAGTACAGTCTTTCCCCCATCAGGCACCGAAGATGTTTATGGTGATGGTAAATTTAATCGGGTGATAGTGATAAATGATGACTCTAATACTTATAAAGTCCAAAAGACTGTAACGGTCATTGTAAGATGGACTGATTTTTCCGGACCGCATGAATCAAAGTTGACATCGGTTTTAAGGAGGCTGTAATCATGAAATATGAGATGAGACGAGGTTTTACTATGGTGGAAGTATTGGTAGTAATGAGTGTACTTTCGGTAGTAGGGGTATTTATTTTATCTATTTTCACCAATTCCCTGCGGGGTAACAATAGAACACAAATAGTGGAGTTAATTAAACAAAACGGCCAAGCTATTTTAGAAACAATGGATAAAACTATCAGAAACTCAGACAGAGTTGTATGTATCAGCAATTCCAACCAAACAATCACTATTATCAAAAACGGTGTATATACAAAATTTAGTTTTATTGCATCTGTTAGCGGTTCTACAAACGGTTATTTTCAACAGGAAGCTTTCAGTTTACCTTCATCCCCTCCCCCTGGAACTGATGCAAATCTCTATATAAGAGATTTCGAAACTACGGTTTGTGAATCTTTAGCGGCTAGCCCTCAAGTTATAACTGATACTAATACTCAAACAGGAGTCTCAATTGACTGTCAAGGTGGTCAGGATGATTCCAACCGCTGTAGCACAAACCCCATTTTTTCCATTTATTAAACTGCCGGGTACAAAGATTGGGTCACTATTAAGTTTGCGGTGAACCCAGCCATAGAAGCATCGAGATCAGTTGCCGGACAAATAGACCCGGTTAACTTTGAGACAATAATACAATTGAGGTAATATATATTTAAATGAACAACCAAACCGGCCAGGCACTTTTACTTTTAATTGTAGTGATGACGGTAGCATTAGCTATTGGTTTGTCTATAGTACAAAAAAGCCTGGTTGATGTATCAACCGCAACTAAGGTGGAACAGTCTGCGCGTGCTTATTCGGCGGCAGAAGCAGGTATTGAGAAGGCCTTAAGAGGAGATATTTCTTTAGATTTTACCGGAGCCGACCCAACCGCGCGTATTATATCTATCACCGGGGCAGACCAGTTGATACCTGCTGTTGCTAGCGGTCGGCAACAGGATGCACTGGAGTATCCGCCTATGGCCAAAGAAGAAGTGGCGCAGATTTGGTTAGCTAACTTTGAGTCACCAAATAATCCGCCGGATATTTATTATAAAGGATCTTTTTTAGATGTATATTGGGGTAACTCCTCAACCGACCAAGCCGCATTGGAATTAACCTTAGTGTATTATGACGGATCCTACCAATCCCGAAAGTGGTATCTTGATCAAACATCAAGAAGTAATGGTTTTGAAGTAGTAACTGCCTGCACGGATCCGGGATGTTTACCGTCAGGTTCATCGTCACTATATC
>CAZYBP010000038.1:0-2885 GCA_964645555.1 uncultured Gammaproteobacteria bacterium | reverse complement strand
CCTCAACAGACCCAGCAGCCATAGAGCTTACCTTGGTTTACTATGCCCCGGATGCCACCAGTACATATACATATCAATCATATAAATCCTATATTGATAATCCTTCAGCAGAGAGAGGTTCAAGTGGAAACGGATTTGACACTTCAAGAGCTACCTGTACCGGCTTTACTTTGAGGAATGCTACTTATCAGTGTATAACGCGGTTAGATATGTCTTTTATACCCCAAGACGGTATATCAAGGTCAATATTGATTAGAGCTAGAATGCTTTATAATGCCTCTTCCCAGCCATTTGCCGTGCAAGCTATTGGCACCTGTGGTCAGGATTGTTCCTTGCCACCACAATCAAGAAGCATTACTTCAACAGGTGTTTCTGGAGAAGCGGCTAGAAAAGTACAAGTGATTCAAACTTACAAAGTAGTTCCGCCCTATTTCGACTATGCAGCTTTTGCTGCAGGCACTATTAGCAAGTAAATTGACAATGGACAATGAAGAAGGTTTCTCTCTAATTGAACTTTTAGTAGTAATTGTTATTATAAGTACAATAGTTTTTTTGTTGGCGAATTTACCTAATGCCTTCTTACTAATGGCTAAAAGTAAGCATCTGAGTTTGGCCAGAGAAATAGCCTCCAAGCAAATTGAAGATAAACGGGCAATGCAGTTTGGCAATTTAGTAAACGATACCACCCAAATTTCCGATGTCAGGCTTAGGGAATTACCTAATGGCAGCGGAACTACTACAGTTGCAGATTGTGATTTAACTATTTGTACAAATGAAGAAAATATCAAAAAAATTACAGTTTCCATCTTATGGAAAGATAACCAAAAAACTCAGTCAGTAATTCTTGATACTCTTCTATCTGAAGGAGGGATAAATCAATGAAATTTCAAATTTCATATGGTGGCTTCACATTAATGGAAGTACTTGTGACAATGGGGATTGCTGTTTTAGCTGGCAGTTTATTGCTGATAATTATTTTAAATAGCGCGGGTTTATATTATAAACAGTCATCAAGACTGCAAGAGGGTTTAAACATAAATGATTTCTCAAATCAGATTAAAGCCAGTATTAAAGAGTCAAATGCTGTAGTTACGTCATATGTTGCAGATGGAGTAACTTATACCTCAGGTACTAGCCAGTTAATTTTGAAGATTCCCTCAATTGATTCTACCGGGAACATCATTTCTTCTGCTTATGATTATTTTGTCTATTTTTCCGATAATTACCTTTTGCGTTTTAAATCTTTTCCCGATGTTAGCAGTTCCCGTAAGAGAGCAGACCAGGTACTTTCTACCAGTTTAAATAGTTTGCTTTTTAATTACTTTGATGCTTCAGTACCGCCGAATGAAGTTGCTCCGGCAAGCAGCAAAAAAATTATAGTAACTCTGGTTTTGAAACAGAAAAGTGGAACTGACTTTGAGATTAATACGGCTACGTCTGAGGCAAATTTAAGAAATGATTAAAACAAATCAAAATGGACAGATTCTGGTTGTAGTGTTTGTGGCACTGGGGGTAGTGCTTTTTACTGTGCTTTTCATCATAGGAGGTGCCCAAGTCTATTTTCAAAACTCCAATTATTCTTTCTTGGCAGAAAAAGCCAATGTCTTGGCAGAAGCCGGAGTTGATAAAGCAATAGCATCTTTAAATCAGACAGGCGGCAGTTACAACGGAGAGAGTCGAACTACTTTGGGAGACGGTGAGTATTCCGTATCTATTATTTCTACAGACGCAGCAACTAAGGTAATTGAATCTACGGGTTTTGTGCCCAATAAGTTACAGCCTAAAGTAAAAAGAACTATCAAAATCACTACTTCCAGAGGTGTAGGAGTAGCTTTTAATTATGGTTTACAAGTGGGAGAAGGAGGGCTTGAATTAGGAAACAGTAATATAGTTAATGGCTCAATATATTCCAATGGTAATATTGTCGCAGGCAGCAGTAACACAATTACCGGAGATGTTTGGGTAGCCGGAGGACCACAGCCAATAGCTGATCAGCAAACAGACTGTATAGGAGTAAATTGTCAGGATTTTTTCTTTGGTAAAAACATAAGTGGGCAGGAGAGATTAGCAGTTGCCCAGAGCTTTCAGCCTTCAAGCAGCGGAGTATTAAATAAGGTTTCCATTAAAATCAAAAAGATGGGTACTCCTCCTGATGTCACTGTTAGGATTTTGCAGGATAAAGACGGAAGGCCGGATAAAAATGCCATAATTGCTTACGGAACACTGTACAGCAGTTTGGTAACTACGGAATATGGCTTCATAGATGTAACTTTTAATTCTTCACCGGCTGTCTCACAGGATACCTTGTACTGGTTAATGATTGATACCACCTCCAACTCTACGAATTACTGGTCCTGGCAAAATGATTTAGCTCAAAGTTATTTAAGAGGTAATCCTAGTTGGTCTGCGAATTGGTCAGTGGGAAATCCCACTTGGGACGCGATCAATGGAGACCTGAGCTTTCAGTCATATATGGGCGGTGCACCAACTTCTATCCGGGCAGGCAGTAACAAAATGACAGTCGGCGGTTCCGTGCATGCTAACACCATTGAGAACTTAGACGTTACCAAAGACGCTTATTATCAAACTATCATTACCTCGACTGTCTCCGGTGTTTCCTATCCCGGTTCAGCAGATGCGCCTCCTAAGGTTTTTCCTATTTCAGATGCCAATGTTACCGATTGGAAAAGCCAAGTTGACAAACCGGAAACGACCACCATCGGAGATATTACTTCCTGTGTTTCCAGCTTAGGACCTAGAAAAATTGTCGGCAATGTGAATTTTAATAGTGGTTGCAATGTAACAATTAAGAGTCCGATTTGGATTACCGGTAATCTTACTTTAAATAGTAATAATATCTTAACACTTGATTCCAGTTACCAGGG
>CAZYBP010000037.1:0-9884 GCA_964645555.1 uncultured Gammaproteobacteria bacterium | reverse complement strand
TGAACTCTCACTACCTTAATTGTACACCATGTTAAGTTATTACGCTACACATCTATTGGCATCTGCAAGTAAAGTCGGACTTATTGATTTTTCAAGGATTTCAAGGGCGTTAGACTTCGGAGCAGGTTATGGAGGTCCAACAACTGCCTTAAAAGATTATCTCAACGCAGATTGCATCTTAGATGCTGCAGAACGCGACCCAGGGAGAGCCATAGAATTAATTAAGTATGGTATTGTAGAAACAGGACATGTATATAGGGATGGTATTCAACATCTAGAAGCATTTCCGTATCCAAAATATGATCTAGTTACTGGCTTTTCTTTTGGACCGGATCCTACAGTAACTTTATTTAGCTCATTATTAAGAGCAAGCTTATCCGGAATATCAGAAGAAGGACAAATTGTTATTACTTCAGATCCAACAACTTTTATGTCTATTATGAGTTTTTGTAGGGAAATTAACTTACCATTTACAGTAAATGCGGGTCAGTCTCGTCCTTACCCTCAATTATGCACCCCCTCAACTTTACATGTTTATCAATCTGACTGCCAAAAATTACAAGGGTTGATTCTTGAAAAAATTCCTCAATTTCTGTATTTAACATTTGGTTACGGAGGATGATTTTAGTTTATACCAAAACTTTAAGCTGAAGCTGTATTTATTCTTTTATATTCTGCATATTGGGAAGAGATTCTTTTTCTGTAGAAAAAAACTAAAATTCCAAATAGAAATACTATAATTGCCCCAATTCTAATTGCCAGTTCAGTGCCAAATTTTTCTGATAAATAGCCTATTTGAAAATTTCCCAGAGGAGACAAGCCTAAAAACATCAACACATAAATACTCATCACCCTTCCCCTAACTGAATCAGAAACTAAATGTTGGATTGTGGTACTCATCATGGCATATTGGGCAAGCAGCCCCAGCCCTGAGAAAAATAATAATATTAAAGCCAATGTAAAATTATTAGTAAATGTAAATAAAATTAAGCCAACGGCAAAGAGGCTATTTCCCCCCAAAATAAAAACTAAAGGAGAAATTTTGTTGGCAAATACAGATACTACAAAAGTGGCTGTAAAAGCCCCCAATCCTCCTGCAGCATATAAATATCCCAAACCTTGTGCTCCCTGATGAAAAGTATTTTGGGCAATAACGGGCATAATGGTAGTATAAGACCAGCCAAAAATAGATATAACCCCAACAAAAATCAGTAAAGTCCTAATAATTGGGTGGGTAAAAGAATAAGTAATCCCCTCTTTTATAGCAACCAAAGGGTGCAAATTGCTTTTGAAAACTTTATCCTCAACCTTCATTAAAATTAAAGCAACAATTACCGCGATGTAACTTATACCGTTTAATAAAAAAGCTCCGCCTACACCAACGAAAGCTATTAAAAAGCCTGCTATACCTGGGCCAATTACTCTTGCTGCATTAAAGATACCGGAATTCAAAGAAATGGCAGAAGGCAACTCTTTTTTACTCACCACCTCCGGCACAAATGCTTGTCTGGCAGGAATATCCAAAGCAGTAACTGTTCCCAAAAGGAAAGCCAAAAAACCAATCTCCCAAACTGTTATTAAATTTAAAACAGTTAAAATACCTAAAATAAAAGCCAAAATCATAGCACTTGCCTGAGTAACTATCATTATTTTTCTTTTGGGAAACCTGTCAACAATCACCCCGCCAAAAAGAGAAAAAATTAAGGTGGGCAAGGTACCTAAAGCTGCTACTAGTCCTACCAAAAATGCAGAATTGGTTAATTTAAGCACCAACCAACCTTGAGCTACAATTTGTAACCAGGTGCCAATTAAAGAAATAAGTTGTCCCCAAAAAAATAATCTATAATTTTTATTGCTTAAAGCCGGAAAAACGGTAAATATTTTCTTTAAATATGGGGATTGTCCGATGCTAATTTCCGCGCTTCCGTTTCTAATATATTGATCTTCCCTACTATAATCTGCTTTCCCATCCATAAAATTATTCCTTATTATACTTAAATTTTACCCTGTTTTTAAAGCAGCCTTAATATAATTAGATATTTGATATACTCAAGGAATGAAAATAGTACTGTTTGATGTTGATGAAACGTTATTAAGTTGCATCCAGGTTAATACTGACGCCTCAGCAATCATGTTTAAGAAAGTTTTTGGCCTTGATACAAATATTGAGAAAATTAATTAATTTGGAATAATTTTTTCTTTAGAAATAACATCTGCTATTTGTTGGCTGATAAATAATATTCCTTGCCTTGAAGGATGAATAAAATTGCCGGCATCTAGATAATCCTGCCTCCCGTCCCCTTTTTCATCCAAGCTTTCTTCATATACATTTACCAGAGGGATATGGTGTAACTTGGCATAACTGATATGGTTTTTCATATAGGCAATCCTTTCTTCTGACCATTGTTTTCTTTGCTCAGATAATAAATTAACCACCCCCTCTGCATACCTTTCTTTGGAAGGTGAAATTGTAGCTACAAAAATCAGTACTGTATTAGGACTTTTATTTTTTATAATATGGACAATTTGGTCTAAAGTTTCTTTCTGCTTTTTTAACCCCTTATCCAAACTCATGTGCGAGAGGGGATTGTTACCAAAAGACTCAAGTATTATTACATCCGGCCTGGTAGAAAGTATTGGAGGCAAGGTTTCCGGACCCCGTTTGGATTCTTCATTTAACTGATCCGGCACAGATAAGATTGAGGTTGAGCCAATGCCGAAGTTTAAAATCCCAAACTCTTTGTCCGGATAAAAAGATTTTAAATCTTTTCTTAAATCATCTGCCGAGCCCATAACTTCTGTCATGGAATCCCCTATTAAAGCAATGGTGTAACTTTTAGAATCTTTTGTTTGTACAGGTAAAGGACTACTAATAAATAAAGATCTAATAAAAGAAATAGGTTGTTCAAAAGCCTGATCCAAAAAATTTACAGAAAGATTAGAACTAAAAATAGTGGAGGCAAAGATAAAAGAGGCAACCAACAGAACCATTCAATTATTTTGACACTTAAGTTTTTGAATAATATTAGAAATACAACTGAAGTTAGTAAGTAACCATAAATTTTTGGTATAGTCTGTATTAATAGTATTTATGTAGGTTAAGCAACAAAAAAAAGATGCTAATGGGATAATTTTTGATAATAAAAAAGTGTAGTTGAAGTTATGACAAAGCCTGTATAAGAAGCAATCGCCACTCTTGAAAATAACCCCCAAAAATTATCAATTGGTAGAAAACTAATTAGGGCATAAGAAATAATTCCGGCTGATAAAACTAGCAACAAATAGGATAAGTTTTTAAAAGACAGTATTATACTTTGGATTATTGATGTTATAAACCCTTTATGTTCTAAAGAAAAAAGAAAGGAAACATAAACAAAGAAAGAAAAAAAAGCTATTAAAATATAGGTAATCGTGTTGCTTTCTCCATTTAAACTTTGGAAAAATTGATTAGTGACTTCTTTGGTTGGATGCAGATAAATGGCTACAAGTATAAGTGAGGCTATAAAAAGCACAAAAATTAGAATAGAAAGCAAAATAACAGGTAATATTATCCTTTTTGTATTCTGAATTGTAATTGAGAGAATGTTTTGAAAATTTAAGGAGTGACCTTGTTGTTTTTGAAGTAGAAATATTGGAATGGATAAAGAAAATGCTAGATTTATTATTATTCCTACCAAGGTTAACAACTGAATTATCCCAACTAGTTGTGTATTCAGAAAAAATGATTCAAAGGAAATAATTAGAGAGAGTGCCAAACCAAGAAAGTAGATCTCAATACTTTTATTGGCTAAATCAAAACCGGATTTAAAATAGTTTAATAAAGATTTTATTCTACTCATATTAATTTACAAATATCCAAACATTTATATTGTACAACTAATATAAATAATGGATTTGAAGTAAGCAAGTATTCAATGTATCGTGTCTTTATGAATGAAACAGAAATGATAGGAAATTGAAACCAATTTAGCCTCAATTTGGGGAATTAGAGAGTATTATTTCTCTTATTGTTTTTCGACATTTATAGCCTGTAGTGTATAATAACACCTTATTATGAGTGGGTTCACTGAAATTGCTACATCCCAAGGAATGCAAAAATTCTATGAAATTGTAGCTGAGAAGCTTAATATACCGGCTCATGCTGATTTTGTAAGTCGTCCTATTAAGGTTTTAGACATTTGCGGCGGAATTGGCGCAGTTGGTATGGCTCTTCATAAACAATGTGAAGAAGTTATGGGTAATCTTTCTCCGGAAGATTTTGCTGTTTTGGTTGATTACGTCAATGTTGATCTGGACCAAGAAGCTTTAAAACAGTCACCTGGGAGAGCACGCTGGGAAGACGCGACATACTTATATGACACATTAAAAGACGAACCTCCATTTGATTACGTTTTAGCCCTAAACCAAAACCCTAATGTTCAAAGTTTTTCTTCAACCCAATTAAAACGCATGTTCCCTAGGGATGAATTCTTTGATAATCCAATTAGGAATAATCTAATGGCTGCACCTCGCGCTCAAAGAGAGTTGGCAGCTAGAGCAACTTTAATCAGTGCTGCTCTTCTTCTACAGGAAGGCGGTCTGTATTTATGGGGTGGCTTTATAGGGCAAGAAAGCTTTAGCGGTGCTGCAAAAGCATCAAAAGAATTAGGTCTCAGCTTGAGAATAGTTGCAGATGACCATATTGCACTGGATGAAGCTACTTTAGAAAGCTTTGTAACTTATGATACCGGAAAAACTAAGGGTAAGTATTTCGCTAGAGTGATGGAACAATATCGGATGGTATTCAGATTGGTTACTCTACAAGCAAAAGGTGTAGTTAGCAAAAGTTTGTCACAAGCTGCTTTAACAAAAACACTTCAAGAATCGCATGGTTGGTCAGACTATTGTGAAGTTCAAGATAGATTCTGGAACTAAAGCTTATTAGAAGCTGTTTGATGACCCGGTACCTTGAGAGATTAGAAATGTGATATATTTACCTCATGATTAAGGCAATTATTTTTGATAATGCAGGGGTTATTATGACAGAGGCTTACTGGCTCTGGCTACATGATAATATCCCAGGTCTTGAGGAAAAGAAAGATTTCTTCTTAGATATTTCTCACAAAGTAGACAAAAGTGAAATTACTCCTTCTCAATTTTTAGATCATCTTGCAAAAGCATCGGGTAAGGATTCAGAACAAGTGCAATAGATATAGCAATCTAATGGAAATAACAAAATATTTACACTCCTGTTTACTAATTACTGAAGCAGGTAAAACCATTCTAATTGACCCCGGTAACTATACTGCTGAAGCTAATGTACTAAATTTAGATAGTTTCGACAATTTAGATTATTTGCTGATAACTCATGAGCATCCGGATCATATGTACATCCCTTTGATTAAAGAAATTTTAGGCAAATTCCCCGACTTACCTATAATTACCAACCCTTCTGCTAAAACACTCCTGGAAAAAGAAGGCATTATGGCTTCTGTTGAACCTACTGATCTAATTAGAATTGAAGCAGCTCCCCATGAAAGAGTATTTGGAGGAGAACCGCCAACAAATATTTTATTTAAAGTTGGCGAGCTGACTGATCCGGGGGATTGCCTGCACTTCAACTCATCAACTAGAATCCTAGCATTGCCAGTACAAGCACCCTGGGGCAGCTTAACTCAAGCTGTACAACTGGCACTTTCCTTGAAGCCAGAGGTAATTTTACCAATTCATGACTGGCACTGGAATGATGTAGCAAGAAACGCTTTCTATAAAAGACTAGAAGCATACTTTGCAACTCAAGACATTAAATTTATTTCTTTAAAAACTGCAGAAAAAGTTACAATATAATACTCAAAGCGTGAGTGGTGACAACTTCTATCCAAGTTTGATATAGAAAAATTATCTTGTAATTTATCACCTAAAATGTTAATTTTAATGTATGAATCAAGATGACTTTAAAAAACTGTTAGATAAATCCCTGAAACCAATCAAACAGGATTTAAATGGGGTAAAACAGGATTTAAATGGAGTCAAGGAAGAATTAAAAGGAGTTAAGGAAACCCTAAAAGATCACACCCAAAGGTTGGAAGCATTGGCTGGAGATGTACATGATCTCAAAGATCAAACAAAAGCTATTTGGGATAAAGTTGGAATGGGACATGACAGAAACAAAAGGGAAATAGATGAAATCAAAACTCACCTAGGAATGCCCGTAATACCCGATGTGCCTCAAGTATAGCGTAGCTTTACACCAATTAGAGCTTTATTAAAAAATCTTCTTAATGGATAATTTCTTCTCGGGTTAGCATTACTCTAGAGGGGTGAAATTATTGCCTATATCTATTTAGAGTTAATAAGCGTACTGTTGGTATCCTAGATAAAAAAGGATTGAGGAGGTGAGAAAAATGACAGATACAAATTCAAACGTACAAGCTGCAGCAGCAGATGCAAATAAAACAGCAGATGCTCCAGTTAAAACAGAAGCAGCATCTACAGTTCCAACTGCAGAAGCTAAGGTAGAAGAGAAAAAAGTATAGTATATCTATACGTTAATCAGTAATCAGTCATTTTATAACCGCAAGGTTTCAAGATTCTTGTAAGATTATTATCTGTACAAGAAGACACTCTGTCCTTTGATTAGAGGAGATTCATTTTTTATGAAATGGCTGATTGATTGAAATTAACTTTTAATACCCCTCAAATTAACATTTCAAAAATCAAACTGTTAGATTAGTACTGCCAACAAGAATTTATTAGAACAATCTAATCTCCTGCTTTTTGAGGAGCGTTCCATTTGGTATCGCGTGCGGAACTTAGAAATCTATAGAGATTTAATATAACTACCATTAGGGATAAGGACCAGGAAAAAATTCTTAATCAATTTATTACGAAAAGATTATATTTCTGTGGTAATATTAGCTTATGTCAATTGATTGGACAAATATTTATAAGAAATATAAGGGCTTGTGGGTAGCTTTAAAGAGTGACGAGAAAACAGTACTAGCCAGTGGTAAAACCGCCAAATCTGTTTGGGATAAGGCGCGTAAATTAGGTTATAATAAGCCTATCTTAACTAAGCTACCTGCTGAGTTAACCTCGTATGTTGGTTCCCACCAATGAAATTCAGATATAAAAAGTATGGTCCGGGAATTCTTCGCCCGGTAATCCCAGTTGAAGTTGTTTGTAATAGTTTAGAGGTACCTTATGAAGTTTTAGTAGATTCAGGAGCGGATTTGTGTATCTTTGATGCATCGATTGCAGATATTTTAGGGATAGATGTAGTTAAAGGGGAGCGAAAAGCAGTATCAGGTTTAACAGGCTTCCCGGAATTTTATTATCTTCATAAGACTTCAATAAAGGTTGGTGGAATTGAATATAAAACTGAGGTGGGATTTATGTCTATGAGAAAAAGTGCCTATGGAATTGTGGGGCAAAAAGGTTTTTTTGACAAATTTGTGGTCAAATTTGACCTCCAAAAAGAAGACCTAGAAATAAAACCACGATAAGTATAATCTAAAATACCCCAAATGTTTGAGAATAAGACTACTTTGCTTTGCAAAGATCTTGCGACTTTCAGTCTTTGGAATCAGCTTGTAGGATCACAACTCCAGGTAAGGAATTGTTTAGGGTTATTTGTTATGTTATAAAGAAATCATGAATGATCATGGTTTCGAAGATAAACAAACACCCAATTTTGAAGATGAAGGAGAAAAACCTGTGCCTACTTATAAAGAAGGAACAGAAAGAAGACTTACTCCAGAAGAGTCTAGAATTGAAGCTCAAAGGTATGCAGAAATAGAGGATAGATTAATGATAAAAATTAAGAGCCTCCCACCAAATGATGGGGGTTCAGATCCGGCTCATATTCTAGATATAAATAGAGATCCTTATGGTCGCTGGATAGAAGCCGTAGCATCCAAAATGATGCATGGTCTTGGTAGCGGAACTGTTGCATTAGAAGAAAATAATGTTTATCTCCCTAAAGAGGCCGCCAGATATGGAGTAAATACTAATCGTAAATTAGTTCTAGAGATGTATCTTGGGCCTCCTGATCCTGAAGTTGAAGCTTTTTTAAGAGATAGCGGACAACGTTGCGAGACTATATATTATTTTGATTCTAAGGGTAACTGGGCAAGAATACTTATGGTACCTGACATGAATCAACCAGAAAACGTTCGTTTTAAATCCAGACCTTATGAATTTAGAAGGGATACAAGATCATTGGGAGTAACTGAGGTAGAATTTATAGGTTATACTTTAGCTAAGCTCAATGAGCGTTTAGATGCAAAAAAACTCACTTAGAATCTAAGGGTAAAACTTAAGTCCTATTTTGAGTTACAGGCTCGATTGATCCGATACCTAATATAATTAATAATAGGCTTAGATTTCTAAAACAATCTCAGTACCGCAAATGTTTGAGAATTGGAATCAAATCTTAGCTTCACTTAGAACATGGAAACTTTGCTTGAATGTAACTTCCAGTCAGCTTTAATACCTAACTACCTCTAGGAATTAGAACTGATATCCGCAAAGAGTAAACCTTCCGGCTTTTTTGAACGGGGTTGTAATCCTCTATAACGAAAGTCTTCTTCAGTAAAGTTAGCTACCGAGTTTCTGGCTCGTAAAAAATAATTTAAGCCTTGCCCTAAAGTATCAATAAAAATCGCAGGGTATTCGGAATTCTCATAATCTTTAAGGGAATTCATTGCTTTAATATTATCCATTTGGGTACCACGCTGGGTAATATGATCAGATATATTTGAGAAGTAAATTACATTAGTTGAATCATTAAAGCCTGGAAGTTGTTTTACTGCTCCAATAAATACTGGACTAGTAAAATCAGTATAAACCATAGTAAGGTTATCTTCATCGGCCAATTGCTTAAGAGTATCAAATCTCGCCAAAACTGCTCCAATGACATCAATATTTTCTCCTTCGTACTTGTAAGCTCTAATATCTTCCCACTCAAGTACTTCCCGTTTGGATAGATCAGTCCAGACTTTATGCCAAGTCTCCATACTAATTGTTGCCCACCTTCGTTTTAATACTGGATTTTGCTCAGCTGCTATCATGTTTTGTAGCTGTTGATTAAACGTCTCTTCAGACATTCCAAAAAAACTTCTTTCAAAATCGGTCGCAGTAGGCGATTCTTTTAAATTTTGTATCAGCAATCTTCCTGTTGCTATAACCCTGGGGTCTATATCAGTTAAGACTACACCTTTTGGTGTTACTCCATCTTCAAAGACATGAAGCATGCTATAAGCACTACCTGACCCAACGCCAATCAGGTAACCATCAGGATGTTTTGCCTGTATAGCTTCAAAAAAGCTATTCCCAATAGTTTCATTAGTACCAATTATGGCTGGCACACCCTTTGTTTCAATTTCAGGCACATTAATATCAGTTTTTGCTAATTCTTCTTGTAAAGTATGACCAATATTTAAAACTCGTTTAACGACAGGTATTTCTTCAACTCTCCTGTCTAATTCTGGTTCTTTTGCTTGTCGTTCTTCAAGCTTCGGTTCTTTTGTTGGTTCAGATGGAGTTAATAAAGCAGCAGGAGAAAACTGCTCTTCGTCAACAGGAGTGTCAGTAGAAGCTGTAACTTTAGAAGTTTCTCCTAAATTGGTAACTTGTTCTGAGGATGCTGCACTTCTTCGAAGTATTTTATTTGAAATATTTTTTAACCAAGCCCATCTATCTACCTTTGAAGATTGTGTAGAAGAGACAAAGCTAGGATTATCAATATTTATCTTATCACTCATTACAATTACTATATCAGAAAATAACCAAAAATATTAATTTTGGAACCACAAGAAGATTAAACTGTTATAACAATCTAAACTAAGTCTTGTACCGCGTACGGGAGTCGAACCCGTGATTTCCGGGATGAAAGCCCGATGTCC
>CAZYBP010000036.1:0-10024 GCA_964645555.1 uncultured Gammaproteobacteria bacterium | reverse complement strand
GATCTGGGATGTTTCCCTTAGGCCCGCTCCGCTTAGCCGGATCGGACTGACTCCCTGTCAGAATTCTTCTAGTATTCGGAGTTTGATTCGATTCAACAGCTTGCGCTGCAGAATCGATCCAGTGCTCTACCCCTAGAAGGTTAAACAGGGGCTATACCTAAATATATTTCGAGGAGAACCAGCTATCTCCGAGTTCGTTTGGCATATCACCTCTAACCACATCTCATCCCAACATATTGATACATATACGGGTTCGGGCCTCCAGTCCGATTTCTCGGACCTTCACCCTGGACATGGATAGCTCACTCGGTTTCGGGTCTATCACATTATTCACAATCGGGCTATTAACCCTCGCTTTCACTACGCCTTCACCACTTAAATGGCTTAGACTAGAATAATGTGGTAACTCACCGGTTCATTCTTCAATAGGCACGCGATCATCCCAACTTGCGTTGAGACTCTCACTGCTTGTCAGCATACGGTTTCAGGTACTATTTCACTGAGCGTTTCGCTCTTCTTTTCACCTTTCCCTTGCGGTACTAGTTCACTATCGGTATGAAAGTATATTTAGCCTTAGGTCGAGGTCGACCTGGATTCACACAGGATTACACGTGTCCTGTGATACTTAAGGATCAGGCTGCGGTTACTTGAATTTCGTTTACAGGGCTGTCACCTTCTTTGGCTCCACTTTCCAGTGGATTCTACTATCCTTATAACTCGCGTATGCCTGCCTTGCAACCCCCACTCACGCTCCGCGTGAGAGTCATTAGTTATGAGTTCATATACAAACTACTAACTCTCGTGCGAAGCACGAATAGGTTTGGGCTGTTCCCTTTTCGCTCGCCGCTACTTGGGGAATAACTATTGTTCTCTTTTCCTGCGCTTAATTAGATGTTTCAGTTCGGCGCGTACCCTTCCTTAACCTATGTATTCAGTTAAGGATCCTCGAAAATCGAGGTGGTTACCCTATTCGGAAATCTACGGATCAAAGCTTCTTGGCAGCTCCCCGTAGCTTATCGCAGTCTTGCACGTCCTTCATCGGTACTTTCATCCAAGGCATCCACCGTATGCATTATTGTTGAGTAATTTTTTGGCTTTCTTTGGCCTTCCAAATTACGTATTCACATTTCAAAGTACAAAGCCTAGGATTTTGCTCTTCTACCTAGACACAATCTGCCAATATTTAGCAGATTCTGTCTAAGTCCAAAAGCTGTGGACCGTTGGAGACTCGAACTCCATACCTTCTCATTGCAAATGAGATGTTCTACCAGCTGAACTAACGGCCCGAGTTCTCAGGTTCCAATTCAAAAATCAAAATGCAAAAGTGCAAGTTAAAATCCAAAAGTATTAGAACTTTTTTACCTTTGACTTTTGAGTTTTAACTTTTTATTGAGGGATGCAACGCTTGAGAGTCTTCCGCAGCCGGGAAGACCCAAAGCTATTGGAAGATTTATCTATAAGTGGCGTTGTTTCTCTTCATGTATATTAACTAATTTGAAAGTTTACCAGAAATTGGCTTATCTTGTCAACCCTACAACCCGATAATTTAGATTTTATCCTTACCTATGATGATTATTATATCTACTCCTGCTGGTTTATTTTCCCAAGTTGGTAATTCAGCCACAGAAGCATTGAGAACTTTAGTTATATTTTGTGCTATCTCTTGAACTTTGGGATTCAAGACTACAACTATAGTTTTATCATAGGTTCCTCTGGCAGCATTTTCTCTACCAACAATTAGAATATCCGGAGAGACTTTTTTCACTTCTGTTTCGATTTTGGCAGCCAAATTTGGCGTTGTTGTACCATTTCTTATGATAACCTTTGGTTGCAGAGGGGCAGAAGTCGGACTCGGACTGGAAATATTACCCGTACCACTAAGCGGCGCTACTTCGACAATTTTTTTGTCTGTTGGATTATAGAGGATTGCTTTAGCTGCTTTATTATATACCAGTAGTATATCTCCGTTTTTGCTATTTCGGAAGAATGCCTGGTCTTTCAGCTTACTTACGTCAGAAATTATAGCCATAGTGGTTACTTCACCTTCAGGCAATTTGATTATTTTACTAACTTCAGCCAAAATCTTTGAAAGATGATCGCTTGTTGCCTTTTGCGAAGTTGAGGTTGACTTTTTCATGGCTTGCAGCTCTTTTTGGGTCTTATTGTATTTATAGAAAGAAAAAGCGGCAATTCCTATCCCTACAAGGGCGATAATGAGTAAGAAGAATATGATATTTTTATATTTAGCAGCCATGGCCGCTGAAAACATGTTTATTTTTGGTATATCTGTTGCCATAATCTAGCTAATTGTAACTAGTTCTAGTTTATCATAGATATAACTGACGCGCCAGTAGAAATTAAAGTGTAGGTGCAGCGCTTGCTGTAGGCTCAGGTGCAACTGAAGGAGCCGGAGTCACAGAAGGCTCTGGGGAAGGTGCCACTGTAGCTGAAGGCTCAGGAGTAGCTGTAGGTGCAGCGCTTGCTGTAGGCTCAGGTGCAACTGAAGGAGCCGGAGTCACAGAAGGCTCTGGGGAAGGTGCCACTGTAGCTGAAGGCTCAGGAGTAGCTGTAGGTGCAGCGCTTGCTGTAGGCTCAGGTGCCGTTGTTACAGGGTTGCTTGCAGGTGCAGTTGAGGTAAATTGGTTACCGCCGGCTGCTAAGGCTGTCCATGAGAATACCAAGTCTGCGGGAGCAGCTCTATTTAATTTAATGGTAAAGCCTGAACCTGATACACCCTGCACTACAAACCTGACATCACCTGTTAAGATTGAATTTCCGGCACCGTCATTACCAGCTTGCATAGTCGGGGTGACATTAATAGTAGGTGTTGAGTCATAGCCTCTGGCAAAGCTGATGGTCACTGAATCTGAACCGGCTCTGATCACGGCGGTGCCTACAGAATCCTTTGGCAGGAAGATTCTACCCAGGAAGCTGACATCATTTCTAAAGATAACATTGGACACAAATTCAGCCAAAGCAGTAAATATGGATTGGCCTTTGAATTCGGCTTTACCGTTGATAGTTAAACCGCCATCCTGATTTAGCTTGGCTAAAGTACTGATATCCAAAGTAGATTGAGACACGCCGGTTGCTGCCAGGACCGCAGATGACGTAGCTTGTTCAACTTTGCTGATTCTGTCTACCAAGCTTACCAGTTTGCCGGTAATCACTTCATTAGCCAGCAGGCTTAATCCTTCAATTCTGTCAGCTTTAACAGCAGAGGCAACTACAGAACCTTTGAAGTAAGCATTGCCTTCCCTGTCAAAGGTGATGGCTGTTTGAGCAGTTTCGTCTTTGATATTGAATTCTTGCCCTACACCCAAGGTTAAGGTTAGATTCTTACCATCCAGAGGTTTAACTGCACCCAAAATGACATTATCTGCTGTCAATTGTGGAGTGATAATTTCTACGCCGGCCGCAATCCTGTCTGTTAACAATTCTGAAGTCTTGATGTTTTCAGCATTTGCTACCTGTTGAGCCAGCAATGTATTCAGTACCATTTGGGAGAAGTTGGCAGTTGGCTCTACTGTATCAGCAGTATTAATCATGGCTGCAATACTGGTACCATTGAAGTAACCTAATCGGGCAAAGATTAATATCTTACCAACACCTTCTCCATTGTAATCTTCCAAAGCCTGACCAACGACTGGGCCTGCTTTGGTAGCTTTCATAGCCACACCAGGTATAGATGAAGAAGTTAGGTAATCTCCGCTCTTTACTGCACCCGTAACTTTTGCAGGAATTTTTCCTGTTAAAGCAACAGCCGGTTTTCTCGGATCTGCATTAGCAACATAAGCATTTGCCTCTCCTCCTAATGCTACATCCTGACCGTTATAACCCAGCAGCAGACCAGGAGCAGTTGATACTACACCAATCAAACTCTGATCATAGGTACCGTTGGATTTTCTAACTGTTTTGCTTGAAGCAGAGTCAATCACAAGTATATCTCCTGGTGCAACATCTTCTACTGACTCATATATTTCAGCAACGTCCTGGTTACAGGATTGAGAACCGCTGGTACCAAAGTCTCCTGAGGTTAAACAAGCTCCATTAAAGCCTGATGCCCTCACTAAACCGGCTACATCCAGCTTATAAGTAGCACTTGGGCTTGTAGTACCTACACCGATGCTACCTGTAGTGACATGAATCGCGTAAACACTATTACTTTGAGCATTAACCTCCAAAGTACCATTACCTGTAGCTGTGGTCCCAATTCCCACATTACCATTCATAAATAGAGCAGAATAACCATTATCGACATTGGCACCAAAGACTTCCAAGGCTGCTCTTGGTGTACTTGTACCAATACCCACATTCCCTGAGACTGCCAACCCGGAGGCTGGAGCTGTGGTATCCATAGCATAGCCAACTAAGGCATTGGAAGTCATAGATAAAGTAGAAGAAAATCTACCTGAACCAACTATATCCAAGGTTCTGGATGGAGCGGAATTGGCAACTCCTACATTACCTTCAACAATTAATCCGTTGGTTGGAGCTGCTGTACCTGCCCAAGTTGAGGAAATGTTGGCATTACCCAATACTACTAAGTTGGAATTTGCTGTAGTTACACCAATACCAATATTGCCTGAGACTGCTAGACCAGTAGCAGGTGCAGCAACATTGACACCTGTGTAACCAATGATTGCATTAGTAGCCAGAGCCAAACCTGCACCAGGAGTGGTTACTCCCAAACCTACATTGCCTTGGACATATAATCCGTTGGTTGGAGCAACAATGTTTTGGGTACCAATGTCAACTCCACCATAAACAGTTAGGTTGGAATTGGCAGTAGTGGTACCAACACCTAGGTTACCTGAAATACCTAAACCAAAGGCAGGGCCTACCACGTTAACTCCGGTATAACCAATTACAGCATTGCTGGCTAGGGCCAGGCCTGAACCAGGAGTGGTTACTCCTAGACCTACATTGCCTTGGATTAGTAATCCATCGGTTGGAGCAGTAGTTCTGTAAGCACTACCGCTACCAATTGTAGCTCCACCTGCTATTACTAAAGCAGCATTGGTTGTTGTAGTCCCGATACCAAGATTACCTAAAACAGCCAAGCCATTATTAGGGATAACTACATTTAAGCCTGTGAAGCCTATGCCTACATTCCCTTGCACAGATAAAGTGGCATTTGGGCTAGTGGTCCCGATTCCGACATTGCCAGTAGCTACTATCAAAGAACCGAGCGCCCCTGTTGTACCAATGCCAACATTGCCTGATGCGATGGAGACTCCGGAAAAAGCAGATCCGGCAGTTGTTAAGGCAATACTGTTTGCCCCTATCCTCCAAAGACCTGAATCAGTATCATTACTAAAGTTTAAGCCAGGGATAGCTGCCGTACCATCAGATATAGATACGGTAGACGAAAAAGAGCTGCTGGTTAGAGCTAGGGTGCTTGACCAGGCAGGGATGCCTCCGGAAACTGTTAATATTTGATTTGCTGAGCCTATTGCCAGTTGTTTTAATCCATTTGTAGCATTTGCATATATCATATCTCCGGTGGTATAGCTTGTGAGACTTGTTCCGCCATTACCGGTTCCAGCGGCTCCGGTAACATCACCAGAAGCTAAATCGATTGCTGCAGAGGATAATTTTCCGGATGAGTTGGATTTAACTATTCCACCGCCCAAAGTTGTATTAATGTCGCCAACGCTGGTGACATTAAAATTTTTCAAATACAGTGCATTATATTTATTTGTAGTAGTACCAAGAGTAGGAGGATTGGTTGCTGCTAAAGCAGCGCTGCTTGGATAGATATTTCCGTTTGAGTCAATAATAGTTTTACCAATTAGATCAATATAGGTAATACCGCTAGCTAAAGATGTTGCAATGATAGCAGACGAAGCTGTTGAACCTGTGCTAGCGACAGTTGACGCCGGAATCCGAGCCGTAGCTGGAGTTGTAGTTGATCTTGAACTTGGGCTTGTGGTTGGAGAAGGTGTCACTGTAGCAGTTAGCTGAGCTGTTCTTTTTGGTGTCGTAGTTGTAGTCGAGGTGGAATTTGACAATACTCTAAAAGGAGCAGTTAGAAAATTCCAGATCTGTTGTAATAATCCCGGTTGTTTAATTGTCTGCTTGGGGGCAGGGGTGGGATTTTGTCTACCTTGGGCTAAAACTTCTCCAGCGAAGGGGGCTTTAACAAATGAAGTAAATTTATCAAAAAAGCTTGGCTTTTTGTTTGCCTGTTTGACTTGATTATTACCATAACCAACTTTACCGTCAGCAGCAAAAGCAGGGGTTAGGACTAAAGCAACTGACACTATTAATAATGTAGCTAAAACAACAGGGGTAAAAAACTTAGCCTTTTGGAGGTTTTTAATGGCTTTTTTATTAAAGTTAAAAGTGTTACTGGACAGTGACATTATTTAATATCCTACCTCGGCCCTTTTTGCCGATACTACCATAATAGACAGATTTTTTAGGCCCTGTCAATAGATCAAAACAGGTCAATATTAGGGGAATTTGAGGCTATCTTTTAACTTGCCCAACTTTGATTACCATTTCTATTAACCTATTAGAATAACCATACTCATTGTCATACCAGGCAAACATCTTTAATAAATCACCTTCTATAACTTGAGTTAGGGGTAAATCCACAATTGCCGACTCAGATCTGCCTATAATATCGGAAGAAACCAATGCTCCTTCGCTCCAGGCAACGATTCCCCGCCGGCGCTCGTCATTGCAAGCGTCTTTTATGGCCTGATTTACTTCCTCTACTGTAGTTTTCTTTTTTAAAACAAAAGTAATATCGGAGATTGACCCGGTAATTATAGGCACTCTTAAGGCCCTGCCATCAAATAAACCACTTAAAGACGGAATTACCTCTGTAGTAGCAATTGCTGCTCCGGTGGAAGTAGGGATAATATTGACATAAGCAGCCCGGGCCCGCCTCAAATCTTTAGCTTTGCCTCCAGGCGGAGGTCCGTCTACCAGATTTTGCTCCGCTGTTATCCCGTGTATGGTAGTCATTACAGCTTTTACTACTCCAAACTTTTCATCGATTATGGAAACAACAGGAGCAATGCAATTGGTTGTGCAGGAAGCATTGTTAATAAGGTCTTCGCCTTTGTAGTTTTCGGCATTGACCCCCAGGACAAAAGTTTCTACTCCTCCGCCCTTAGCGGGAGCAGATAAAACTACTTTTCTGGCTCCGGCAGTTAAATGTTGCTTTAAACCTTCCTCATTAGTAAATCTGCCGGTTGATTCAATAACAACATCAACATTTAAATCTTTCCAAGGTAATTGAGTTGGTTCTTTTTCTTGATATACTATATAGGCTTTTTGATCTATTATGATATGTTTTTCATCTGATAAGACTTCCTGATCCCAAACTCCATAAGCTGAGTCATATTTTAAAAGGTGGGCTAAAACTTCCGGAGATGTTAAATCGTTGATGGCTACTATTTCTAAAACATCAGCATGCTTTTCCAGAGCCACCTTAAAAGCATTCCTCCCTATTCTCCCAAAACCATTAATGGCAATTTTTAACATAAACGTATGCTTACCATACAACTTTTACTCTTAAGGGTCAATATCTTAGTCGTCATTCTAAAGCTTTAATTGTGGGCAGAGTCCCGTCTGATAAAAACTTCAGCATGGCTCCGCCGCCTACAGAGACAAAGGCCTTTTGCCGAGCTTGTTTAAGTAAGCCAGCCTGATTTAAAGCTGCCACACTATCCCCTCCTCCAATTATCACCTCAGCTTTTGAATCTAAAATTAATTTTGCCACCTCAACAGTTTGTTTATTTTTAGGGTCTTCAAATTTACCTAAAGGCCCATTCCAGACTATCATCGCAGCCTTAGAAATTAAACTACTCCAAGCTGAGGTCGTCTCCGGAGCTATATCCAACCCATCCTCAGATAGTTTACCTACCATCACGTTGCTGGGTAAGCTGATATTTTGTTCTCTAATTTCAAAAACTAACTTTCCACCTACCAAAACAGCATCTGCCTTTTTTGCCAGGACTTGAATAACAGGCAATTTATCTTTAACCTTTGCTCCTCCCATTATTGCCACAAATGGTTTTTTAGGATTTTCCAAAACCTCTGTTAGCTTATTTACTTCTTCGGCAAACCGCAATCCGGCTGCATGAGGTAAAAGAGTAGGTAAAATAGTGGTGGAAACAGCCGGCCGGTGAGATGAAAAAGCTTCATTAACATAATAATCGCCTTTGCTTGCCAACTCCTTGGCATATTCTAAATCAACTGCTTCTTCTCTTGAGTCAAATCTTAAATTCTCCAAAATAACCAGCTTCTGGCTATCCAAATCTGCTTCATATCCTTTATTTATAAACCAATCAACAATTGGTGCAACTTTTAAGCTATCATCTACCTTCCCTTCCGGCCTGCCAATATGACCCATTAATATTACCTGGGAGGCATTTTGCAGACAAAGATTAAGTGTAGGAATCCCTGCTTCTAATTTAAAATCCTCCACAACCTTAGTTTTGACGTTTGAGCTTTGATCTTTGACCTCCTCTAAGACCACATCAATATCATATCTTAATAAAACCTTTTTGCCGGAAATATCTTGAGCGTTTATTACTTGCATAACTTTACTATAGCATATCGTATAGCTAAACATATCCAGACAATTAAGCTTACTAAACTAGTTTTATCAGCAATATTTCTAATAGGAGTATTTTTAAATTTTGCTTCAATTAAATGACTGCCTATATCTATATCAAAAACAGGCAAACCATAACTTACCCCTTCAATTAAATAATTAAAATTTGCTATCTTGCCGTCTATTTTTATCTCCCAGCCTGGAAAATAAAACTGGTTTAGCCTTAATTTTGAGGAGGTAGTGGCTTCAACTTGGGCAACTACTTTAGCAGATTTTTCCTCCAACATTTTAACCTCTCCTCCGCCTTCTGCAAACTCTATTTTCGACAAGGCAGGTTTATCCATCGCTCTACCCCACTTAGGTAAATGTTCATCTAAACTTGCTGTAGTTGTTTTTAATGATAAATAATACTGCTCTCCGGGATCATAAGGAAGGTTTATCCTCCAATGGTTTCTGTTGGCATATATAACCAAGATTAGCAAACAAACAAAGATTATTTTGCTGGAAGGCAAATGTTTAATCAGTAAGGCTGCTGCTACAGAAGCCATAAAAACAGACAATGCTGAAAACCTAAGAGGAAACTGGACAGTATACAAAAGAGGTATGGCTGCCCAAAGAGGCTGACTAATTTTTAATATCAGAAAGATTGAAAGAAGAAAGAAAAAAATAGTAAACAGTCCAGTAAGCCTTATTTTCTTAAACAGGAAAATTGCCGGAACCAAAAACAAAATAATCAAAAAGTGGATTATGCCGATTTCGTATGATAAATCTCCCGGTTCCGGGTTTTGGGGGTGAGATAAACCAAAACCCCATGGCGACCTGATGAGTTGCCCCAAGGAAGGAAATTGACGTTGATAAAATTGGTTATAGATCTGATCAAAGCGAATATATTGTTTCTCTCCTAAGGCTGGTAACCAAAACCAGGCAGATAAACCAAAACCCAGAAGGAACATGAGACAATATTTCTTCACAAGTTCAAGCCTATTTTTTGATTGCCATATTAGAATTACTCCAAAGCTGATAATCGGCAGAGAAAATATTAAAGTAGTGATGTTGTGAGATAAAATCATTAAAGCCAGAAACATGCTCCCCAGCAATAACCAGCCGTATCTGGCACCCTGTTTGATTTCCACCATAGCCCAAAAGACAAAAGGTAAAATGGCCTCACCTAAGGCAGAACCTACAGAAGCAGCAACATAAACATTCAAAAATCTATGAGGAGCATATAAATAAAAACAGGCTCCTAAGAAAGCAGCTAGCCTTGAACCAAGATAAGAATTCAGAAAAAGATACATCCCCAAGACAGACAAAATCATAGAGGAGAAAAAAACAGCCTTCACCGAATAGACAAAATTGAAGCCTAATGTATGATATAACTCTCCAATTAAAGCAGGCAAGGGGTAATTAAATAGAAAAACCGGATAGCCAAAGCCGTTATTTAACTCACCT
>CAZYBP010000035.1:0-10091 GCA_964645555.1 uncultured Gammaproteobacteria bacterium | reverse complement strand
TTTTCAGTCCAGGGGTTAGTTGAATTTATATGTAAAAGATATTCATGAACCACTTTTAAAATTGCCAAAATAAGCAATAAAGGCAGTATTTTCCTGATAGAAGTAATAAAATCTTTTTTAAAAAGCTTTAGAGAAATTAAGTAAAATAAAAAGAAAGCTTCAAACAAATTAAAAAAGATAACTAGAAAAATAGGTAATTGTGTAGCTAAAAAGAGAAAATAACCCAATAGACGATATAAAAAAAGTGCTATAAGAATACGTTTGACTAATATATTTTCAAATGAACTGGAGATATATACTTCAAAGGCAAGATAATACATATCCATACTCTTATCTATCAACTGATAACTTGCTAAATTATTGTTTGTAAATAGCTTAAAAATCCCGTAGTCTAAATAATCAATGATTACAGCAAGTATTGCTCCAAATAGGGGAAAACGCAAAATCACAGGAGGAGTAATTAAGCGAAGAATGATTACAGGTATCACTATTTATTTATCTATTTTCTTCAGATATAAAGTGTAAAACAAACACTTCATTTTGATAGGTAATTGGTACCATCGTTACTAAAGTATCCATTGTACTTCCATCAAATATAAATAAATTCCTTGAGGCGAGTTGGTAAAAATAGGCTTTAACTGCTCTGAAAGCTCAGCGATTAAATGTTCATGATGTAGATTTTGGGGCATAAACAAATTAATTTTAGAAAGTTGCGATAAGGAATCTGCAAGAGTTAGGCTATCAAAGGGTATGAATTTTTGAACATGATTATTACCTAGTTTTGATAAGTTATTTAAAAGAGGAGACTATGATTTAAGTGTGCAATATACTTCCAAAGTTGCAAGGGATTTCTATATAAAAGTTCTGGAAACCATAAGGAAAAATAATGTACCTTTTTTAATCGGGGGAGGATTTGCCCTGTTTGAATATACCCATATCAGGCGCCCGACCAAGGATTTGGATATATTTTGTAAAGCAGGCAGTTATCCTAAGATAGTAACCTTGCTAAAGGATGCAGGAATTAATATCCAAATTTTAGATGAGAGATGGCTAGCTAAAGCTGTAGATAGGGGACACCATGTTGACTTATTATTTTCTTCTCCTAATTATTTAATCACTATAGATGATAGTTGGTTTGAACATTCTGTGTCTGCAGAGCTTTTTGGCATTCAGGTTAAAATGATTCCTAAGGAAGAATTAATTTGGTGCAAGGCTTATGTTCAGGAAAGAGGACGTTTTGACGGTGCAGATATTAACCATATTATCCTACAAACTGGCAAGCAAATTGATTGGAAAAGGCTGCTGATGCGGATGGAAACTCACTGGGATCTATTTTTATCCATCCTGATAAATTTCAGGTTTGTTTATCCTTCCCAAAGAGATTTGGTACCAAAGTGGTTAATGGAGGAACTTATCTCCCGGCTTACATATCAAATTAATAACCCCACTCCCATAGATAAAATTTGCCGGGGACCGCTGCTTTCCCGGACACAATACAAAATAGATATGGAAAAATTAGGATTTGAGGTGATTACATGAAAAAAATCCGTATTGCAGCAATGGGTGATTTGCATATGCAGCAATCAAACATTGGCAGTTTAAAACAACCCTTTGCAGAATTGTCAACAAAGGCAGACATCTTACTTCTTTGCGGGGATTTAACAGATAACGGCGACAGAAAAGAAGCCATTATGTTGGCTGAAGAGTTAAGCTCCTGCAAAATACCTATTATTGGAGTTTTAGGCAATCATGATTATACAAACGGACAGCAAAATGAAATTATGAAAATCCTCTCAAAAGCAAGGATGTTTTTTCTGGGGGAAGAGCCTTTTGTTTTTGAGGATGTAGGCTTTGCCGGGGTAAAGGGTTTTTGCGGCGGGTTTGACAACCATACAGTTACCCCCTTTGGAGAACAAATCCTAAAACAATTTGTCTATGAGTCAGTCAGTGAATCAATGAAACTGGAGGAAGCTTTAAGGAAGCTACAAACAAAAAGAAAAATAGTTGCCCTGCATTTTTCACCTATCCGTCAAACCTTGAAAGGGGAGTCGCTGGAAATTTATCCCTTTTTGGGCACCAGCAGGTTACTTGACCCGATTGAAAATTATAATGCAACTTGTGTATTTCACGGCCATGCCCATTATGGCACTCCAAGGGGACACACAGCCAAAGGAATTCCTGTATACAATGTCGCCTTGCCCTTACTTATAAAAACAACGCCTAATTTACCTTATATAGTTGTAGAAATATAACCATATTCCCACACTCATTCCCACACCGGATGTGAAAACGTAGTACCATTACAAACTTTTTTGTAGATAATAGCTTTTAAGGGACTTATTAAATTTCTCAATGGCATAACGGAGCATAGTTCTGGGCATTTTTTTACAATATTTGTCTAAAAATCCCTTCTCACTCTCAAGGTTTCTATTACCAATTTCTCTTAACATCCACCCTACAGCTTTTTGAATTAAATCATGCTGGTCTTTTAATAAAATTCCGGCAATTGCTAGTGCATCATCAAATTGCATAAGCTTAATAAAGGGAAATGTAGATAATACTGCAATTCGTCTCTCCCAAAGTTTTTTTGATTTTACCAATTTATACAAAATGTCTCTTTTCTTATCCAGTAAATAGTCTCCCAAAAGATAAGGTGCCGAACTGTCCACTAAATCCCAATTATTTACATGCTTTAAATTTTTAAGATATAACTTGATAATCTTTTCTTTGCTCTCTTTGTCCGCTTTTTTGTACTGAATTCTTAAAATAAATAGAGCAATTAATCTTTGTTCGTGAATTTCACTTTGTAGAAGATATTCAATTTCAGCAAAAGACAAATCCTTGTATTTTTTAGCAATACTTCTTTGAATAGGCACAATAATTCCTAAGAATTTATCACCCTCTCCATATTCACCTTTACCAGTTTGAAAAAACCTACTTAAAAGTTTTGCCTTTTTTAAGTCAGCCTTACTTTTTATTTCTTTTAGAATATTTTGTAGCACATCTAAATTATATACAATTTTTTCTAAAATACCTTCTTCAGCTAAAAAGAATTGGGAAATTTAATCTTTAAAATATTAAACTAATTTTTGGGTATTATCTTCGGTTCTTTTGATAGTAGTTTCTGTTATTGTCTCTAAAATCAGATCTACGGTCATTAGAATATGAATTTGGTCTTTCTTCTCTTGGCCTGGCAACTGAAACACCCAGCCTTCTACCTTCCAAATCAGAACCATCTAATTTTTTAATGGCTTCTTGAGCTCCTGCATCATCTGCTATTTCTACAAAACCAAAGCCTTTGCTTTGACCTGTATATTTATCAGTTATTATAACTGCAGATAATACTTGCCCAAATTCAGCAAATAAATCATTTAATTTTTGATTATCAATTGAATAGGGAAGACCCCCAACAAATAATTTAGTCATTTTTTTCATCCTCCTTTCTTTTAAGTTTAATTAACAAATGTTAAAGCATAACCGGTTTTACCGGCCCTACCTGTCCTGCCAATCCTATGGATATAATCATCATAGGTTTGCGGCAGGTCATAATTAATTACATGAGTCACATTATCAATATCCAGTCCTCTTGAGGCTACATCTGTTGCCAAAAGGACTTGTATTTGATTTTGTTTAAAGCTTTGCAAAACCCTTTGTCTTTGACTTTGTCTTTTATTGCCATGAATTGCGCCTACCTTAAACCCTCTAAATTCCAATTCTTTATTTAGTTTCTCAATTCCATGCTTTGTCCTGCCAAAGATCAATACTTTGTCAAAACCATCTTTGATTAAAAGATCATGAAGCTGGTCTATTTTCTTTGCCTGATTTTCTACTTTCACAACATCCTGATTAACGTTTTCTGAGGTTTCCTGTTTTTTAACAGAGACAGTTACAGGATTTGTTACAAAAGAGCGCAATATATCCTGAATTTTGCTTGAAATTGTGGCTGAAAAGAACAGTGACTGGCGGACTTTAGGCATTAAGGAAACAAAGTATTTTATATCCTGAATAAACCCAATATCCACCATTAAATCTACCTCATCTAAGACAATATGGGAATAATCCTCCAGATATATTGCCCTGCGTTCAATAAGGTCTTTTAGACGCCCGGGTGTGGCAATAACCAAATGAGGATTCCGTCTTAAATCCTGAATTTGCCTGTGCATATTGGTACCCCCAATGATAAAAGCAGAGTATAACGACATATTTCTACTTAAATTCCTAAATTCTTCATTAATTTGTAAAGCAAGTTCCCTTGTAGGAACAATAACTAAAGCTTTTTGATTGCGGTCAAGACTTATTTTATGAATAAGAGGGATTAAAAAGGCTGCTGTTTTACCTGTACCTGTAGAGGCTAAACCAATAACATCCCTTCCTTCTAAAATAGGTTTTATTGATTGAGCTTGAACAGGTGTAGGAGTAATGTAACCAAGGCTTGTAATATTTTGTTTTAAATTTGCGTGCAGGTTAAAGCTGTCAAAGCCTTGAACCTCAGTTTGGGTTTCCTCTGCAACATCAAATCTGGCTTTGCGGATAAACATATTAATGTTTGCTCCCTCAAGCTGACTTCTTCTTTGATTTCCCCGCCTATTTGAAGAAAATCTAGGGTTTAAAAATTTACCCTTATTTGGGGATTTTGAAAAACCATTACCACTATGACGGATTGATGTCCTTTGTCTATATCTACTGTTGTTATACATAATATGAATTCTTCTTCATCACATCTTAAAAGAGGATGAAGAAGAAAATTCTAAAATTGAAAAAGAAACTAATATTTGAAAAAATATCAGGAGCTACTTGAAAAGTTAGTCCTTTGAGGAAAAATAATCTCTATAGCTTAAAATTCTAAATCAACTATCAAATAGTATATCATACATTTTATCCGATAGCAAATTGGAGATGAACTTAGGCTTGTGCTTTTCTGGCTGCTTTTTCTTCTGCCCGCTTAAGTTGTATGGCTTCATTTTTCTGTGTCTTCTCTACTAATCTCCGGTCAAACTCCTGCTGGCAAGCTTTATTAGTACAAACAATTTGGGAATATTCTATCTTGGCTCCACTAGGAGAAATTGACGAGGCAACTTTCTGTATTATGGTTATACTCTTTTTACTACCGCAACGTTCACAGGGCTGGTCTTCGTAGGAAGTTTTTATCATGCGGAGGGAATTATAGCATGTTAGATGCTAATATGCGAGATGTAAACATATTTAATCACCTTATGATTGAGTTACCATAATCTTACATTTATTTAATAATCCTATTACTAAATTATTATTTAATTGATATGATATAAATAATGAAAGCCCTAACTATTTTAATTTTATTTCTCCTGCTTCTTGTTATACCTTTTAAAGCTTTTGCCCAAAATATTAAACAAGGCGACAATGTAGTACTTACAAAAAATGAAGTAATAAATAAAGATTATTTTGCTGCAGGAAATAGTGTAACTATCGAAGGTACAGTCAACGGAGATGCATATATAGCAGGCGGAAACATAGTAATTAACGGCACGGTAAATGGGGATTTACTTACGGCCGGTGGCAATCTTGATATAAGGGGTAATATAACTGGTAATGTCAGGGCTGCAGGGGGAAACATTAACATTAATGGGACAGTTGGGAGAAATGTGACCCTTGCAGGAGGAAGCATTAACCTGTCTTCTAATGCAAATATTAATGGCAGTTTAACTGCAGCAGGTGGTAACCTTGCTATTTATAGCCCGATTGAAAAAGATATAAATTTGGCTGGAGGACAAGTAACTATAGGAAATAGGGTGGGGGGAGATATCAACTCTGCAGTTGGCCAACTAAGTCTGACTCAAACTGCAACTGTTAGCGGTAACTTAACTTACCTTAGTAAAAATAGCGCCTCTATCTCACAGGATGCAACAGTTTCAGGTAAAATAACTCAAAATATCCCCCAGGACAAGCAGATAACCGAACCTGCAAAGAAAGGGATATTGGCGTTATTTAGTTTTCTGAAAATTGCCAGCTTCATCCTGGTTGCAATTGTCGGTCTTTTGTTAATCAGATTTTTCCCCATTTTCCTAACTAGAGTAAGCGGTTTGATTATAGGAAGACCATGGACAAGTATGGGGATTGGTTTCCTTACAGTTGTAGCCTTTCCTTTTATTTTCATTCTGCTTTTGGTAACAGTAATTGGTATTCCAATTGCTTTTTTCTTAGCATTTATTTTGGGAGTGTATTTTTATCTTGCCAAAATATTTATATCATTTGTGATCGGACAGTTAATTTTTGGCAGATTTTCAAAAAATACCAATAAAGTATGGCCATATTTATTAGGTTTAGTTATTTACTATTTATTGGCAACAGTTCCAATTTTAGGCTGGTTTATTTCTGTCATTGCAGGTTTAACGGGGGTTGGCGCAATACTTGTTGCAAAGAAAAACTATTATTTAGATCTTCGGGATAAAAAGCTCATTTGAAAATAGTCAGATATAAGGCTACAAAAACCATTCCAAGTTGCCAAATGTCCAAAGCCCCTAATAGTAAAGTCTTGGAATCTTTACCGTGCCAGTGTAAGCCTTGGTGGAAATCATATTCCTTTTTGGCCAGGCCTTTATTGACAATAAAATTAATAAAAATTAAGCCGTCAAATATATCAGGCAGCTGAGCTCCTCCTATACCAAACAAGATATAGAAAAACTGATCGGTAAAACCATTTTTTAAATATAATCCGGACAGCAATAAAATTATTGGCAAAAGTAAATCAAAAGCAATAATTGGCATAAGATAATTTTTTAGCTTATCAAGTCTCACAAAATGGCCATGAGGAATAAAATCTGTAATATAGTGAGAAACAACACCGGCAGCACCAGCAATTATCAATCCGCTGGTCAAATCTCCCTGGCCTACTAAATTGTATGTGGATATCCCAATAATTGTTCCGATAGCAGTATGCCCTAAAGCAATCATCTCCTTATTATCTAAAAAATCAGCTAAGAAAACAATCAACTAAGTATCCTGCCTTCCCATATCTGATGTGAAAAGGTAGTGATTATTGGAATATAGACCTAGTTAAGGATTGGTCTAGCATACTATCTACATCCATTGCCCTAATACCTCTTTCATTAAGACGCTCTAAAACAGATTTGAATGTAGCAATATTTCTTTGTAGAAAGTGAAAATAAGCAATTTGTCCGGCTTGTGCTTCACTGATCTTGCGGTCAACTGCAGATTGTGGAGAAACAGTATAATCTAAATTTCCCTGATCTGCGCCGTAAACTGTCAAACCATATTCAGAAACTACTAGTCTTCTAAGTTCCGGAGTATCGCTGAAGCCGGGGAAACGGAAAGAGGGACTAAAGTGCTTAAGATCAGGGATATATAAGCGGGGATCTCCCATGGCAATTTCTTGATTGACTTTACTCCAAGCCCCAGCATCAGCTAACTTCTTTAAATCTGCATGGCCAAATGTATGGTTGCCAAAATAAATACTGCCTGTTTGGTCAAGTTCCTCTATTAAATCCCTAAATGATTGGTAATGCATCCCGTTAATAAAAAAGGTTGCTTTGTTATTGGTTGTAATTATTGCTTCAGCCATAGCTTTAATAGCTTGTCTGCTGGCACCGTCATCAGCAGTTAATGCTACGGCATTTTCTTGCGTATAAATATGTTTAACTACCAAAGGAACCTCCCGACAGAGAGTACTAACTTGTGCACCCATTTCGCCCGGGCAGATACCTTGATTTTCTCTTTCATAAATTCTTTTTTCCATTACAAGATATGTTGCATTTCCATTTAAAAAATATGGCATATCCCCATAAGTTGATAACATACCTTTTGTGGTTTGCTGGATTATATTGCCGGAATTATCGGGATCGGGGTAAGGATTTCCTAAACATCTGCCAATAATATCCGGCCTGGCTATAGCTATAAATCTAAAGTTATCATCAAACATACACTGTCCATCAGGATTGAAGGTACTAACTTGAGTTTTGTCATTACCTTGACCAGCCAAAACCGTAGCCGGTTTTTCTAGAAGAATACCTAAGGTTGTTCCAGCAAGCAGAGTAAGTAGATGGGCTGAATGGAGTATTTTCCCCACCAGCGGTATAGAAATTGAGCCTTTACGTTCAAACATGGAGGGATTATATCACCTATGGCCTTGCACATCTGATGTCTGTTTTGTCATTACTATAACTTTTTAACTAATTCTAAATTTCCAGAAATCAAAGCTTCCTTTTTCGCTTTTGGCCAATGCTTTAATTGCCATTCTCTTTTCATTGCTTCTACTCTAAAATTATAGGTTTCAGTGTAAACTAGGGTAAATGAAGAAAAATACTTAAGATATTTGGCGGACTTAGCTGTCTTTTTTCGGTGCTCTTTTAGCCTTTTTTCTAAATCATTGGTCTGACCAATATAAAGGGTATTTGAAGAAGTCCTTAGTATATATACAGTATAGAACATGAATTTATTATATCCTGTCTACTGGAAACAGAGTGCTTGAACTGCTGGCACTAGTTGACTATGTGGAAACTTTTTATCTGCTTAATTTTTGAGGATAAAGGTATCTCTTCTGAGGGAAAATGTTCTCCAATTTATCCTTGTAATAAGTAAATAACACATTAGCCTATTTTTTGAATAAATCCTGATGTAATCAGGTCTCTTAAAAATACACCGTTGATTTTATAAGCTTGATTGTCAGCAGTCACAACTACTAAACCAGTCTTTATTAATACATCTATCATTTCATAATCAAGCTTTTCAATCGGTAACTCATTTGCTGCAGCAATCTTATCTAATGCATTTTGTTGATTTGGTCTTATACCTTCATGGTATATTCTTGCAAAATGACTTAAAGCATGACCAAATCTTGATCCGAATAATTCCTCTGGTGACCTATTTGTTAAACTTTTTACATCATCTGCATCATAAACTTCTTTCCATCTTGTAAAACTGCTCCAGCCATATAAAAATGTCTGAAAAAAAGTTTTTACTGCTGTTGGCCATCCGCCACAGTATTCCGCAATTGCATCCATAGCTTCATCAGTAACCGAAACTGGGGAATCTACCAAAGGAGAACGAATAAGAATTCCAACCTCTTCTCTCCTTAAAGGTCTTAGGAAATGAGTATTAAATCCAGTAAATGCTTTAGCTATTCTTTGGTCATGCCCAGGGTGTAGCTGTACGCTCACAAGTAACATTAAGTTTTCTCTGGCTCTTAGATCAGCTATTTTTTTCAAGTCGCTATCAAAAAGCTGCAAAATCTCTTCTACACCCAAAAAAACCTTTCTGTCTGTTGGTATCTTTCTTTCATTAAAATGTTCACCATCTACGTAAAAACTTAAGGGTATAGAGTTTGCTCTTCCAAATCTTCTCTCCAAAGCTTTAATCATGCTACTTTGGCCAGTTCTCCAAAATCCTTGCAGCAGAATTGGTTCACCGGCAATAAGTTCTTTTGCTAATACCTCTTCTTGGTCCTTACGTACGGCTTCATGTGGCTTAACTACATCAATTCCATATTGACTAGAAAGACGGCTAAAGAAATTAGGTACCACTTCCTTACTTGGGATAGGAACATAATTTTCAGGCTGAATAAATACCCCCCTTCCACTATCTAAATATAGCCTTGCTTTTGATGTAAACTCGGGACTAAATTGTTGCATTGGGGTATTGTAACGCAATAGAAACTGTATATCAAACTATAGGATTGAGACTGCGGATATAGGCTCTAATCGAATATATTATATGCCTAATAACAAATTATAATTGAGTGGATCGTTGAGGTGTTGGTTTTGGATTATGTTGGTTTCGATTCCCTGATTCAGGTTTTCCTTCTTTTGCACACATTGACATTACTGCAGCAATATGTGTCGCGTTAATATTATGGTTAAAAGCATCAGCAAAAACAATTCTTCGACGAGATTCTTGAGGATCAAAATCGTCTCCTAACGCATCAGTTATTTCTTTTGAGTTTTGGAAAAGTTGACAATCTGGAGAACATTCCCCATTACCTAGAAGACATTGCGGAGTTCTTTCTGATTTCATCGTTGAGGATTATAAACGGTGAGCGCTTCTATTGCAAAGAGCAGGTTTGAATATACGTTCGGTATTTTGCTGCCGGACTAGGATTC
>CAZYBP010000034.1:0-11115 GCA_964645555.1 uncultured Gammaproteobacteria bacterium | reverse complement strand
CTATAATTGATAATTTCCTGTACATCTCTGTCTCTTGCCACTACTTCCTGTCCGTCTAAAATATCTTTCACCTCATCTTCAGATAAAGGATTACCTTCCAAATGAGTACCATGATGAATTGTCCGCTCCATGGCTTCTTTCCTAAATTTTGCCTCCCAGGCAGGCACCAAAGGAGCATGCATAATAATCTCCCTGGCAGCCTCAACAGTGCCAATATCTTTTAGAATTTTATTGGTGATGGTGTACTTGGGAATAAACATGGTTTCAATGTCAAATCTTAAAGGTCAAATGTCAAAACTTTAAAGATTTGAGTTTTGCGATTTAAGTTTTGAGATACTTTGATTATCCATCATTTCCCGCAAAAAGCCAAGTTTATGTGGTTACGTATTCATCCCAGGATTTGATTTCTAGATCAGAAACTTTTTTAGATTCCAGGGATAAGGCTAAAAGTTCTGCTGACTGTAAGTTAGTTACCAGCGGTATACCGAAATCTATACAATTTCTCCTAATAATATAGCCATCTGATTCAACTTTAGGAGAGCCTCCGTCAGAGATATTGATGGCCAAATCTATTTCTCCTTTTTTCAACAAATCTAAGACAGATGGTTTTTTACCTTCAGAGATTTTATAAACTCTTTCAGTTTTAATGTTATGCTCTTTCAATAACCTATTAGTATGCTCTGTAGTATATAATTTAAAACCTAACTTAGACAATTTCTTAATAGAAACTAACAAATCCAGCTTATTTTTATCTCCCCCAATTGATAAAAAGACGCTCTGTTTCGGCCATTTGAAACCAGTTGCTAAAAGAGATTTTAGATAACCTTCAGACAAATCATTTCCAAAACAGGCCACCTCACCCGTTGAGGACATCTCCACCCTAAGTCTTGGATCTGCTCCTTTGATCCTGTTAAAAGAAAACTGCGGGGCTTTTACGCCAACATAATCTAAGTCAATCGTTTGATAATCACCAGATAATTTTTCTCCTAACATTACCCTGGTTGCCATCTCCACGAAATTATAGCCTGTGACTTTGGATACAAACGGAAAAGAACGGGAGGCCCGTAAATTCAGTTCAATTACCGAGATTTTATTATCTTTGGCTAAAAACTGAATATTAAAAGGGCCAGTGATTTTTAATTCTTTGATAATTTTTCTGGTGGCTTCTTTAATCTGGCGGACAGTTTCCAAATACAATCTTTGGGGCGGAAAAACAATGGTGGCATCACCAGAATGCACTCCGGCATTTTCTACATGCTCGGAAATGGCATAAATTAATAGTTTGCCGTCTTGGCCTACCCCGTCAATCTCTATTTCTTTGGCATTATCTACAAATTTGGAAATTACCACCGGGTGTTCGCTGGAAACCTGAGTTGCCTGCTGCAAAAACCCTTTAAGTTCTTTTGCAGAATAGGCTACATTCATAGCAGAACCTGACAAAACATAAGACGGTCTGATTAACACAGGATAGCCTATGGTTTTGGCAAACCGGATAGCATCAGTAACATTCTTTAAGATACTCCATGCAGGCTGCTCAATTGCCAATTTATCTAAAAGCTTAGAAAATTTATCCCTATCTTCTGCCTTGTCAATGTTAGTCGGACAAGTACCCATAACCTGGTATTTTGCCTTGTAAGCTAGCATAGCTAAATTATTTGGTACCTGACCACCAAAACCTAATACTAAGCTAACTTCACTTTTGACACTACCCTGCTTTTCAATATCTAAAATATCACTCACACGTTCAAAGGTAAGTTCCTCAAAATATAGCTTGTCTGCACAATCATAGTCGGTGGAAACTGTTTCCGGATTACAGTTAACCACAATAGTTTGTATTCCCTTGTTTTTCAAAGTGGCAGCTGCTGTAACACAGCACCAATCAAATTCCACTGATGAACCAATTCTATATGGCCCTGAACCCAGCACAATTGCTTTCTCCGATTTGACTTTTGAGATTTGAGATTTAACATTTACTTCACTTTCCTCCCCATGATAGGTTAAATAAAGATAATTTGTTTTTGCCGGGTATTCTGCTGCTAGAGTATCTATATGTTTTAATCTTGGGACAATACCGTGCCGCTTTCTGTAAACCCTAATTTTTTCCTCTGTAGTCTTGAGTTTTTTAGCGATCAATCTATCTGAAAACCCCAGCTTCTTAGCTTGTATTATAGTCTGAGGACTAAGGACTGAAGGCTGAAGGCTACTTTCAAACTCAACCATGTCTTTAAGCTGGTACAGAAACCAAGGGTCAATACCGGTAGTTTGATAGATATCCTTAACAGCTTCCCCTTTATCTAACCTTTGGGCGATAACAAACAGCCTTTGTGTAGTAGGTAATACCGGAGAATCATCTGCTTTGCCGCCATTTAATAATCCGTCCTGACCTGTCTCTCTCATTCTGATGGCTTTTTGCAAAGCCTCCGGAAAGCTTCTGCCTATAGACATCACCTCTCCCACACTTTTCATCTCCGAACCAATTGATTTTTCAGCTCCCACAAACTTTTGTAAATCCCAGCGGGGAATTTTAACTACAATATAATCTAAGGCCGGTTCAAAAAAGGCTGAGGTAGAAAGCGTGACGGAATTTTTTAATTCAGGTAAGTTATAACCTAAACCTATTTTAGCGGCAATATAGGCCAAAGGATAGCCAGTCGCCTTGGAGGCTAAAGCAGACGATCTGGACAATCTGGCATTAACCTCAATTACACGATAATCATTATTTTTTGGATTTAAGGCAAACTGAATATTACACTCTCCCACTATCCCTAAATGCTCTATTACCCTCAGTGACAGTTTCCTTAAAAAATGATATTGATAATTGTTTAATGTTTGCGAAGGAGCTACCACAATACTTTCTCCTGTATGAATCCCTAAAGGATCTAAATTCTCCATGTTGCAAACCGTAACTTTATTACCCAAATTGTCTCTGACTACCTCATACTCGATTTCTTTCCAATGCTCCAAGTATTCTTCCACTGCAATTTGCGGAACATGTTTTAACGTCACCGAAACTTTTTTTATTAACTCTTCTTTGCTTCTAACTACTCCCGAACCCAAACCCCCTAAAGAAAAACCTGATCTAACAAGGAGTGGGAAACCCAAGTTTTGAGCAATTTTTAGAGCTTGTTCCAAGGAGTTAGCAAATCCGCCTTCAGGCACTTTAACTTCAATTTCATCCAACTGACTAGCAAATAGTTCCCTATCTTCAGTTGCCTGGATACTTTTAACAGGTGTTCCCAAAACTTTCACCCCATATTTTTTAAATATTCCCGCGTCTTCTAATGTTAGACCACAATTTAAAGCCGTTTGACCACCAAAGCTCAAAAATACTCCATCAGGTTCTTCTTTCTTAATAATCTCTTCCACAAAAAAGGGTGTGACCGGCAAAAAATAGATCTTATCCGCCAAATTTTTTGATGTTTGGATAGTGGCAATATTGGGATTAATTAAGACAGCTGTTATACCCTCTTCTTTTAAAGCCTTTAAGGCTTGGGAACCTGAATAATCAAATTCTCCTGCTTCACCAATTTTTAATGCACCGGATCCTAAAACTAATACTTTTTTCATGATAATCGATATACGATATTAAGATATTGTGATATTAGGAAATTCTTAATATCTTTATATCCCAATATCTTTTCTCAATTCATAGTAATTCTATAAACTCATCAAACAGATAGCCTGCATCAATCGGTCCCGGGTTGGCTTCCGGGTGAAACTGAACTGCCATAAAAGGTTTTGTCTTGTGCTTTATTCCCTCATTTGTTTCGTCATTTAAATTAACAAACCACTCCTGCCAATCTTTATCTAAAGACTTTATATCCACTGCAAAACCATGATTTTGGCTGGTAATTAAAGCTTTTTTTGTTTCAACATTCATCACTGGTTGATTTTGGCTCCTATGGCCAAATTTTAATTTAAAAGTATTCCCTCCTGCTGCCAAGGCCATGATTTGACTGCCTAAACAAATTCCAAAAGTAGGAATGCCTTTAGCAAATATTTGTCTTATAATTTGAATAGTTTCTTTGGCTTGTTTAGGATCACCCGGCCCATTGGAGACTAAAATTGCATCAAAGCCTAAGTTTTCTTTTAACGGATTAAAATCCCACGGTACTCTTGTAACTCTCACTCCCCTTTTTATTAAACTATTGATAATATTTTCTTTTGCTCCGCAATCAATTAAAACAATATTTTTCTTGCCACTGCCATAAACTTCAACCTTCTGAGTACCCACATAAGGAAGAATGTTTTCGGAATTAGGATCATATTGGCTGATGGCTGATGGCTGATGGCTGATGGCTATTTTCCCCAGCATCACTCCATGCTGCCGAAGCTTAGTAGTCAAAGCTCTGGTGTCTATTCCCTGTAAAGCCGGGATACCTTCTTCTTTTAACCACTCTGCCAAGGTTTTTTCACTTTCAAAATGAAAAGGGTTATCAATATAATTTTGGACAATCAAGGCTTTTACCTGAATTTTTTTTGATTCCCAAAACTCTTTTTTTGGTACTCCATAATTTCCGACTAAAGGATAAGTTAACACTAAAATTTGGCCAAAATAAGAAGGGTCTGTTAAACTCTCAGGATAACCTACCATCCCGGTATTAAAAACTACCTCACCTGAGGTGGAATTATCTGCTCCAAAGTTTTGTCCTAAAAAAACTGTCCCATCGGACAGAATTAATCTCCCTTTCATAGTGACTAGTGACTCTCCTTATAACCTACCTAAAACCAGTGACAGTAATGCTTCACGGATATATAACCCATTTCTGGCTTGAGAAAAATAAATAGCATTAGGATGCGCGTCTAAAGAAGGGTCAATTTCGTTTACTCTGGGCAGCGGGTGCATAAGTTTTATACCTTTGTCTAAATACTTTTTAAACGAACCATCTAAAATAAATTTATCCTTAATTTTTTTATATTCATTAAGGTTGGTAAATCTTTCTTTTTGTACCCTGGTTTGGTACAAAAAGTCAGCCGAAAAACCCTCAGGCAGCTTATCAAATTGCTTATATTCTACCCCTCTTTGGTCTAAAACTTGTAAAAATTCATCCGGCATTTTTAAACTGGGATGGGAAATAAAGATTTGTTTAACTTTAAAATGTGACAAAGCCAAAGACAGCGCATGAACAGTCCTGCCATACTTTAAATCTCCCATTAAAGCCACGGTGATTCCGTCAATTTGATGGGCCTCTTTCATAATAGTGTATAAATCCAGCATTGTTTGGGTTGGATGCTGGTTGGGACCGTCCCCGGCGTTAATTACCGGAATATCAGCTACATCTGCAGCTTTTTTGGCAGCACCGGCTTCAGGATGCCTGATAATTAACACATCCGCATAGGCATTCATTATTCTAATGGTATCTGAAAAACTCTCTCCTTTGTGAATAGAGGTAGATTCCGGGTCATTAAAACCAATAATTCCCATGCCTATTTTTTGAGAAGCAGATCTAAAAGATTGTTCGGTGCGGGTAGATTGTTCAAAAAATAAAACTGCCGCAATTTTACCTTGAGCAATAGTATAATTAGATCTATCTCTTTTGACAAAAGCAGGATCAAACCTTTTAGCTGTCTTTAAAATGAAAAGCAAATCCTCTCTGGAAAAATCGCTTATATCAATAATATCCCGTCCTTGAAAAGTTCTCATTTTTTTCAAAAAAAATCCCGCCACTGCGGGATGAGCTAATCTTTCAAACTGAATTTAAAAACTTTATCTTTACCCATAACTTATTGCCTAGTTTATCTATAATACGGTATCATGTCAATATAGTAATTAGTTATGGCCAAGAAAAGTAGAGACTTCAGTTTCCATAAAGAATTAATACAACAACTTGTTACATTATCTACTTCAGCTTTTGGATTGGCTGCAGCTTTGGCTTGGAATGATACGATCCAGCAAACGGTTAAAGAGTTTATTGAACCCCGCATTCCCGGCTTGGGAGTTTTATCCAGGTTCATTTATGCCATTATTGTCACTACTTTAGGAGTCGTGATTACTTTTCAACTCTCCCGTCTAGCCTCCCGCTGGGGAATTAAAAAATGAATAAGCAAGGCTTTATACAGATTCTAATAGTTCTTTTAATAGTAGGTGCATTAGGAGGGAGTTATATTCTATTTCAAAAACAAGCTGCTAAATCCCCAACCTCTGCTCGGCCCGCCGTCCAGCCAATTCCCACTCTTGCTACTAATCCTCAACCTACCACCACTACAGATGAAACCCCAGTGTCAGCTCCACTGAAAGATTTGGCCAAAAAACTTGGCGTGGAAACATCACAAATCCAGCTGGTTAGTGTCGAGAAAGTAGAGTGGAGGGATTCCAGTTTAGGTTGTCCCAAACAAGGTGAGATGTATGCCCAAGTTATCAGCCCAGGCTATAAAATAATTTTTGAATATCAGGGTAAACAATATGAATATCATACCGATGAAGACAGTCACTTTGTTAGTTGTTAGGCTATACTATTTTCCCCTCCTCTACCTGCAAAATCCTGGCTTTGTCTAATAGATTATTAGGGATTTCAGACATTTCTATCGTAGAAATAATGGTTTGCTGTTTTAAAGCAATTTCCCCTACTAACCTTCGATGATTCTCATCCAGCTCAGAGAATACATCGTCTAGTAAAAGAGTGGGCCTTTTACCTAAAATATGGGCCATATATTCAAATTGAGCTAATTTAAAAGCCAAAGTACCCATCCTCTGCTCTCCCCTGGAGCCAAAGTGAGCCAAATTTTTTCCTCCCATTATTAAAGTAAGATCATCCCGGTGGGGACCTATCAAAGTAGCTGCTGCTGCAACCTCCCGGCCATTAGCTTCCTTTAACTTCTCGAGAGACAACTCACTTGGCTGATACATAAATTTAAAATCCCCTAATTCTTTGGGTAACTTATTAATAAATTCAAAAAACTCTTTTCTCTTATCGCTTATCACTTTTGCCTCCTTTATTAACCCCGCTGTCCAATAGTCTAACTCGTCAAGTTTACCTTGACCTTCTCTAATCCTTTTTAAAACCCTGTTTCTTGCAGCTAAAAATTGCTCAAAGAGTGTCAGTGACTTTTTGTATACAGGATCAATTTGTGCCAAACTTAAATCTATATGCCATCTTCGCAAAGAAGGTGATCCTGTTACCAAATTGATATCTTGAGGATAAAAAATTACAGCCGGTAAGTTACCGATAAAATCTACTGTCCTTCTTGGGATACCATTTACTATTACTCTTTTTTTAAATTTTACTTCATCAGTAGGCTGATTTATGATAATTAACAATTCTGTCTCTCCGCCGTTTGCCACAACACCTTCAATCTTGGCAAATTCTGCATTTTCCTTTATTAATTCATTCTCTGTTTCTACTCTTAAAGATTTAGTAGTAGAAAGTAAATAAATAGCCTCTAAAAGATTCGATTTACCTGCGCCGTTTCCCCCTACCAAAACCGTAGGACGGGAATCGAATTCCAACTCAAGTTGTGAGTAATTTCTGAAGTTTGTTAGGTTGAGTTGCTTTAGGAACACGATACTGCCAAGAATATAGAATCAAGAATTAAGAATCAAGAATTAAAACCATAATTCATAATTCATAATCCTTAATTCTGATTTTCCCAGTGTCCTAAACCCAAAAATTCTCTCACATGTAAGGGCAGATTCTCTTTTCTGAAAAACCAGCTGGGTCTTAAACCAAATAACCCAAGTAACATAATTACACTACCCAGCCCAATAAAGATTGGGGTGGTCCCGAAGACATCAGCCAGCAATCCGGACAATAATACCGGAATTAGCGTTAAACCGGACATAGCCACCCCTAAAACAGCAAATACTTTTCCCCTATCTTCTTTTGGTGTATTTTCCTGGAGAACAGTTTGTGATGGCACCAGAATTGAAACTAAAGCTATACCAAGCAGAAAGGAACCAACGGTTATAACTGCTGATAAAGGCGGCTGGGTCACAAAAGGTAGGGGTCTGGGACGGGGTAGATGACTAATAGCCGGAGAAATTAAAGGAGAAATACCCTCAAGAAAAAATAATAATCCTGCAAAAAGAATTGCCCGGGACACCACTGTCCTTCGAATCAGCATATTGCCTAATCTGCCCAGGAATACTCCGCCTGCCACTATACCAAGCCCTAAAGGCATGACTATAATATATGAGGCATCTGTAGCCTCAATCCTTAAAGTTTTTTCCAAAAATCCCGGTGCTAAAACAGCTATTATTCCTACTACAACTTGTACTCCCGCCAGTATAGCTATAGCAGACAAAACAGGCAATTTACCCTTTATTAACCTCAGGGTTTGTCCAATCTCTTTTAAGCCAACCTCATAGAATTTGGAGTAGTTATTTTTCTTTAAGGCTAAAATCAATGTTTTGCCTTGTACATCTAAAGCACCTTTAATTGAAGGGAAAACTAAAGACGACAAGAAAGCAATAACAATAAGTAATCCTGCCAATCCAAATACAAAATCAATGCCCACACTACTAATTAGTGGTCCTGCTAAACCAAACCCCAGCAAAAAAGAGGTATAAAGAGTAGTAGAAAATATGGCATTGGCTAAAACCAGTTGGTTTTTACCGACTATGAGCGGAATAGCTGAAACTTCAGCTGTACCATAAAACTGGACTAGACTATTGATGAAAAAAGTTATGAGTAGAATAGCCAACAAGCTCATTTTCAAAGGAATCAAGACAAATACAGCAATACTAAGTAGCAAATTTATAATCATAATAATCTTTCTTCTATCAGTTATATCTACCAGTACTCCGCTAAAAAGCCCAAATAAAACAGCCGGTAAGTAGATTGCAAGCAGTAAGGCTGAAACTGCCATATTAGAATCAGTCAACCTAAAAACCCAAATAATTAAGGCAAAGTTTAGGGAATTATACGAAAGCTGGACCAAAATTTGGTTGATCCACAAATTTAAAAATCCCCGGTTTTGAATAACCGAGGCAAAAGCCGAATTCTTGGCCATATATATCAGGGAGTATTATAACCTACCTTTGGCAAGAAGGACAAAGGTAGGTACCTCTACCTGCTTGTTGAATCTTTTTTATTTCTCCACCACAAATTTTACACTTATACTTGTCTCTACCATAAACATAAGCATAGTCCAAAAAATAGCCTCTGTGGCCTTCTGCATCCACAAAATTTGCCCTGGTTGACCCTCCATGTTTTATACCGTCCTTAAGTGCTTTTAAAATTCCTTGATGTAATTGCTGAAATTCTTTATCTTGTAACTCATTCACTCTTTTCCTAGGGTCAATTTTGGCATCAAATAGAGTTTCACTAGCGTAAATATTCCCGATCCCTGCAACGACTGTCTGATTCATTAAAGCCACTTTTACAACTTGAGTTTTATGTTTAAGTAGATTATTTTTTAAAATCTGCCAGGTAAACCCTTTTTCCAGCGGTTCCGGTCCTAAATCTTTTAATAACTTGTTACTTATTACTTCTGTACTTGTTACTATCCTAACCCAGCCAAACTTACGCAAGTCATTAAAATATAAATGTGAACCGTCTGCAAAAGAAAAAATCACTCTGGTATGCACATTTGGCATCTTACCCATCATGTCTTCTGTCGGATGCCCTCCAATGAAACGTTTATCGTTTATCGTTAATTGTTTATCGTTGGGAATGAAAATTAGTTGACCTGACATCTTGAGGTGGAATAAAAGAGTTGTATTACCATCCAAATTTATGCCTAATATCTTAGCTCTTCTCCAAACATTGAGTACTTTTTGTCCTATAGCTAAATTTGGATTACCAATAAAAGATTTGCCAGAAAGTACTTGAATTTTAGTTATTTTAGACCCAATAATCTTCTTTTGTAACCCCAGTTTAATAACTTCAACTTCTGGTAATTCTGGCATGAAAGTATTTTAACTAATAAACCTGATTATGGCTACCAATATCTATAAAGTAGATATAATCCTCTCCTCTATAATAAACAACTCTAATATCCCCTGTTATGGAAAAGGCTCTAAAGTCTTTCTTATCTCCTTTTAATTGATGATCTTTGAGTATTGGACTTTCAGGATTCATTAGGAATTCTTTCACTCTATCTTTAAATCTTGTATAAAGATTAGGATTAGGATTAGGTTTAGGTTTAGGTTTAGGTTTAGGTTTAATCCTTTGGCTAAGATGCTTGGTAAACTGCTTATAATGTTTAATTTCCACTATTTAAGATCAAGTTGTCTAAAGAATTCTTCAGTATTTTTAGCAGTATACACATTTTTTCCTTCCTCAAGATCTTTCATAACCTTAAGATATCTTTTCTCAGCCTTTGGAGAGAGATAAACCACATTTTCTTCTTCAAAGGTAATATCAATTTTCTTGCTGGCAAATTTTTTCATAAAAATCCTTAGGACCTCCTGTAAAGAAGAAAAGCCTTGATTTAATGCTGCCTTTTCAGCATCAATCTTGAGCTTTGAATCCATGGGAATTTGTAAAGTTACTTTATGCATAATAATATAATTATACCATTTTGGTATTACCTGTCAAACACTTGTCCTGGTTCAGTACTTTTGAGACAATCTCCTTTCTTGTAAGTACTGGTAAGGTGACAAATACTCTAAGGACTGGTGTGGTCTGACTTGATTGTACCAGATCAGCCAGGTAGTGAGTTTCTGCTTAAATTCTTCAGGGTAAAGGAGATAGTCTTCAGTATCAAAGATGAATTCATCCTCAATAGTCCAGTTAAATCTCTCCACATAGCCTGTGGTTTTAGGATGTTTGGGATAATTCCAAAGGTGGGTTAATTTAGCATCAGTAACAGCCTGGTCAAAGTATGCTTTAAATTCAGATCCATTGTCAGTGTGTATGGTGTGAAGCTTGTACCAGGAGGTTTGTAAAATTTCCTTTAGAAAATCTCTGGCATGATTACTCTTAAGAGATGGCACCAGTTTTACCCAGGCTTGTTTTGAAACAATATCTACAGCAGTCAGAAAGTAGTAATACCTACCCAGGTAGTAGAATTTCACTCCATCCAGTTGAATATATCCTGGTTTAACATCAGTTACTTTAGGACAAAGTTTGACCCTTTGTTTCCTAGATGAATCCAGCCTAACTCTTCTGCCTTTAGACTTACCTGCATAGAAGAGATTAAACCTCTTGATTGTCCTGCCAATTGAGGAGGTAG
>CAZYBP010000033.1:0-11358 GCA_964645555.1 uncultured Gammaproteobacteria bacterium | reverse complement strand
TTGTACATACTCTTGTACAATTTTTAATATGACAAATATAGTTTCAATTTCAGATGCCAGAGCAGAATTACCCAAACTAGTAGATAAGGTAGATAAAAATATGGACAGAGTCGTAATTACAGTTAATGGTAAGCCAAAAGCTACATTAATTAGTGCTGAGGAGTTGGAGTCCATTGAAGAAACAGCAGAAATAATGGCTATTCCCGGAGCCCTAAAAAGCATAAAAAGAGGTGTGGCGCAAATCAAAAAGGGACAGTTTGTGAAATTATCTGACCTTAAATAATGCAAGTAGTTCTTTCTAAGATTGCTGAAAAACATCTTAAACATCTTCCAAAACTTGAACAATCTAAAGTTAAAAAGAAACTGCTTTTATTAGCTGATGACCCATTTAGTGGTAAAAAGCTTTCAGGAGAATTAGAAGGGATAAGATCTTTGCGGGTTTGGCCATATAGAATTATATATAAAATTAATGCTGTTCAGAAGTTAGTTGAGGTTGGTGCTATTCTTCATAGACAAGGAGCATATAAATGAAGACCTCTTTAACTTGCTAAGCTTCCGAAGTATAATCCCTTTATAATGAAATTATCACAAGACCAAGTAAAACATGTAGCCAAGCTGGCTAATTTACCCCTTTCTGATGAGGAAGAAGAAAAATATTCCCAGCAGCTTTCTAAAATTTTAGAGTATGTGGATCAATTGAATAAAGTTGATACTACTGATGTTGAACCAACTTTTAATGTTACGGATAACAAAAATGTTTTAAGAGAAGATGAAACTACCCCGTCTTTAACTCAGGATGAAGCTTTATCAAATGCTCCGCAAAAGAAAGATAATCTTTTTGTAACAAAAGGAGTATTTGAAGAATGAGTATAACAAGCTTAACTCTAATTGAAACAATAAAAGTTCTACAACAGAAACAATTCTCAGAAGAGGAATTAAATAAAGCTTATTTAGACAGAATAGATGCTTTTAATCGTAATCTAAATATTTTTTTAGAAGTTGAAAAAAATACTCAGGGTATTCCTGCGGGAATAAAAGATATTATTTGTACCCAAGGAATTAAAACAACTGCAGGGTCTAAAATTTTGAGTAATTTTGTTCCTCCATATAATGCTACAGTTATAAATCATTTACAGGGAAATGGCATATCTGTTATTGGTAAACTCAACTGTGATGAATTTGCAATGGGTTCTTCAGGAGAAAATTCAGCCTATGGAGCCACAAAAAATCCTTGGGATTTAACAAAGGTACCAGGGGGGTCTTCCAGCGGGTCAGCCGCAGCAGTAGCTGCAGATTTATGTGTATTTTCCATTGGATCCGATACGGGTGGTTCTATAAGGCAGCCTGCTTCACTTTGCGGTGTGGTTGGTTTAAAACCAAGTTATGGCAGGGTTTCAAGGTATGGATTTATTGCCATGGCATCATCGTTGGATTGTCCGGGCTCCTTTACTAAAAGTGTTGTGGATGCAAAGAAGGTATTGGAGTGGATTGAGGGGGTAGATGGGTTTGATAGCAATGCAAGTGTAAAGCGTAAAGTGCAAAGTGCAAAGTTAGAAGATTTAAGAGGCATTAAGGTGGGTGTGCCAAAGGAATACTTTGGAGAAGGTTTAGATGAAGGAGTGGAAAAGGTTATCAGAGATGCCATTAAAAAACTGGCGGAGTTAGGAGCAGAAATTGTAGAGATAAGTTTACCGCATACTGAGTATGCCGTGGCTGCCTATTATATATTAATGGCATCTGAAGTATCTTCAAATTTAGCCAGATTTGATGGAATAAGATATGGATTAGAAAGAGCAAATTTTGGAGCAGAGCCAAAAAGGAGAATTATGCTTGGTACATTTGCCTTATCTACCGGCTACTATGATGATTATTTTGCCAAAGCAGCTAAAGTTAGAACTTTGATCAAGCAGGATTTTGAAAAAGCCTTTGCAAGCTGTGATGTAATTGTAGGCCCGGTCTCCCCCACCACAGCCTGGAATTTGGGAGAAAAAATTGATGATCCGCTAAAGATGTATTTATCTGATGTTTATACTTTACCTGCCTCTTTAGCAGGTATTCCGGGATTATCTGTTCCTTGTGGGTTTTCTCAAGGTTTACCGGTAGGTTTACAAATATTGGGAAAATATATGGATGAGGAAACAATATTGGATGTAGGGGAAATTTATGAACAAACAACTGACTGGCATAAAAGCAAACCTAATTTGATGTGGGAGAAATAAATATGCAGTGGGGTAGCCCTGAACAACCAAAAATACCAAATGAAAAGTTAGCAGTTGCACGCAGTAAAACTGCGAATACGGTAGCAGTTTTAGAAAAGAGAACCTCTGAAATTTTACAAGATTTAAAGCCGAGAAAGACTAAAGTAGGGAAAGAACCAACCGAGACAGACAGACAAGCATTTGTCCAGGGTTATTTAAACCGACTAAGACGGCAATCTGAGAGATTTGAAAAAAAAGGTGATCCTCGACGCTATCCTTATGTACGTGGCGGAGAAATAGTACTTTATGAAGAAGTAGAATTTGACCCAGAACACAGTTTATTTGGGAGTTTTTCAATAGATCCTTTAAAGCCAAGTGATATGATCTATCTGCAAAATACGCATACTGCATTAAAAGGATTAAAAGATCTTTGGAATGATGGAAAACTTAGCAGTGAACAAAGAATTAATCTGGAGAATAGAATGAGTCATTTTCTTGTTTCACTTCTTCAGACAGGAGGTCAAACGAATGGTCAAGTATGAGCCAGTTATAGGACTGGAAGTTCATGTAGAATTGAATACAAAATCCAAAATGTTTTGCAGATGTTCTGCAGAGTATTTTGGACAAAAACCAAATACTCATACCTGTCCTGTATGTTTAGGTTTGCCGGGTGCTTTACCTTATATAAACGGGGAAGCAATTAACAAATGTATGCAGATTGGTTTGGCTTTGAATTGCCAAGTTTCTGAAAAATCCTTATTTGAAAGAAAAAACTATTTTTATCCAGATTTAGCAAAGGGTTATCAGATTTCACAATATAGATGGCCTCTTAATGTAAATGGTTGGATTGAGATAGAAGATGACAGTGGACAAGTTAGTAAAATTCGAATTAATAGAGCTCATCAGGAAGAAGATACAGGAAAACTAACTCATGTAAACGGAGTAACATTAATAGATTTTAATAGATCCGGTGTGCCTTTAGTGGAAATTGTAACAGAACCGGATTTTACTAATTCTTCCCAAATTAGAGATTATGCCAAAAAATTACAGCAAATATTCAGATATTTAGGGGTATCTGAAGCCGACATGGAGAAAGGCCAGATGAGATTGGAAGCCAACGTTTCGGTTAGGCCAGAAGGGCAAAGGGAATTGCCTTCATACAGGGTGGAGCTAAAAAATATTAATTCCTTTAGGTTTATGGTAGCAGCTGTGGAATACGAAATTAAACGTCAAATTGAAGCCTTAGAAAGGGGCGAGAAGTTAGCTCAAGAAACCAGAGGTTGGAATGAGGACAAAAAGTGCACATATGTTCAAAGAAGTAAAGAAGAGGCTCATGATTACCGCTATTTTCCCGAGCCGGATTTGCCTGAATTAATTTTGAGTAAAGAAAAAATCCAAAAGATAAAAGATACCCTCCCTGAATTACCTGCAAATAAACTCAAAAGGTTTGAAGTAGAGTTTGGGCTAACTAAGGCACAAGCTGTAGTTTTGATAGACACAAAAGAAATGGCTCAATTTTTTGAAGAAACTGTAGAGCATGGTAAAAAACACAATGTAGATGCCAAGCAAATTGCCAATTTTATTATCAACAAAAAAATAGACATTGAAACAGCATTACCAACTCAGGTGATTGAAGAGATTTTAGGTAAAACAGAAGGGGTAATCTCAAACGAGGAAGAATTAGAGAAATTAGCCAATCAAGCAATAGCAGAAAATCCTAAAGCAGTAAAAGATTATAAAAAGGGTAAAGAAACAGCATTACAGGCTTTAATTGGTGGAGTGATGAGACTATCCAAAGGTAAAGCAGATATTTCTAAGCTTAAACTAATTTTAGAAAAACTTCTTGATTAAAGAAGAATCCATTCTTCTAGTTGAGGTGTTCGAAAATCCAGCTCTTCATATTTCTGTAAAAGCTCACGTATATGCGTCTCGTTACTTATAGGAGTTTGTAACCTATTCAAATATCTTCTAAGCTGTGTACAGTTAATAAAATCAATTTCAAAGATCATTGCTTTACCGTTTTCAGGGTTTACGCATAAATCTGTAATATCAGATGGTATATAGATTCCTGCGTCGGCGACTTTATTAACTGCTTGTTGCATGGATACTAAAAAGCCACTTGAGCGGTGGACATCATTATGAACAATACAGTCTGCGCAATCAAGAGTAGATCTTTTGTCTCGACCTCTATCCCCTCTGACAGCGTGAGAAGTATAGATAGCATGATTTTCTACAACAGTTGCTAGTGTTGAATATGTAAGAAACCTATATCCTAGTGTGACTGTTTGGAGGTTATATGCAATTGAAGATATCAACGGAAAGGCGTTCTTGAGAGGATGGTAGTTTTGTGCAGCAACCACTTCGATAAAGTGTTCAGGAAATAATGAGTGAGCAATAACCAGTCCGTAAAGACTCTTTAAATATGAAACAGGATTTTTGGAGAACTGATCTTTAACAACATCCGCATCGGGAACTAGGTTTTTTTGTTCCGGAGTAATGAAATAAACTTCAGCCTCAAAGCCTCTACTTAGTAATTCAGGCATAGATGACGTATATTACCATAACTATAGGTCATAAGCAAGTGAAGAATAAAAAACTTACTATTTTCCTACTTGATTTGGGGCTCTAGGGGACTGATAGAATATACATTGTTTTGGGAGTTTAGATCTGCCCTCTAAGATTTCCAGCCTATTTAATCATGCCAAAGTTTGTTCATCTTCACGGCCATACTGAATATTCTTTACTTGATGGTTTATCCAAAATCCAACAACTTGCCAAAACTGCCAAAGATTTAGGAATGGATGCCATAGCTATTACAGACCATGGGGTGATGTATGGAGCAATTGAATTTTATAAAGCCTGTAAAGAAGTAGGCATAAAGCCAATTATCGGCTGCGAGATGTATGTTGCAAAAAGGTCTTATACGGACAAAGAAGGCAAATTAGACTCAGAGCCCTACCATTTAACAGTTTTAGCCAAAAACTATCAGGGTTATTTGAATTTAATGAAGTTAACCACCTTGGCTCAGGTAGAAGGTTACTATTACCGTCCCCGGGTAGATAAAAAATTACTCAAGCAATACAGTGAAGGTTTAATTGCTTTATCGGGTTGTCCCTCAGGAGAATTTATCAGGAGTTTGGAAGATGAAACTCTGAAAAAAGGAGAGGAGGTTTTAAAAAACTATCAAGAGATTTTTGGTGAGAATTTTTATTTAGAATTACAATATCATCCTTATCAAAATAGTTTAGATCAGGCTACAGATGAGGTAGTAAGAAAAGATTTAAAACGTTTGCTGGAAATTCAAAATCAAACCCGTAAAGCAGCAATAGAGTTGTCACAGAAATTAAATATAAAGCTTGTAGCTACCAATGATTTCCATTACATCAAAAAAGAAGATGCTGAGGCTCAAGATGTCTTACTTTGTGTCCAAACAGCCAAATTAATTACAGATACCAATAGATTAAGAATGATAGATACGCCTGATTATTTTGTTAAGTCCCCTGAGGAAATGGCAGAGGATTTTAAGGACTTGCCGCAGGCTTTAGAAAATACAGTCAAGATTGCAGAAAGTATAGATTTAGAACTGCCTTTAGGAGTTGCCAGATTCCCGGTGTTTGATACCCCCCAAGGAAAAACTTCCATGGAATATCTAAGAGATTTAACTTACAAGCGTGTTGAGGAAAGATTGAAGATAACTGATGAGATTAAAGAGAGATTGGAATATGAACTGGGAATTATTGAGAAAACCAAATATGCGGATTATTTTTTGGTGGTTGCAGATTTTATGAACTGGGAGCATGAGCGGGGGGTGATTACTAATACCCGGGGTTCTGCAGCCGGTTCCCTGGTTCTATATTGTTTAGGAGTGACTAACTTAAATCCGTTGGACTATTTATTGCCCTTTGAGAGGTTTCTAACTGTCTACAGACCCACCTTGCCTGATATTGATGCTGATATTGCCGATGATAGACGTGATGAAGTGATAAGTTATGTAATGAACAAATATGGTGAAGACAAGGTGGCTCACATAGTTACTTTCGGAACAATGATGGGACGGGCGGCCATTAGAGATGTAGGCAGAGTTATGGGTTTAGGCTATTCAGAGGTAGATAGAATCGCCAAATTGATCCCACCTCCCCACCAGGGTTTTCATAAGCCTTTAACTGATGCGATCAAAGAAGTACCAGAATTATCCGCCTTACAAAGGAGTAATCCACAGGTTAAGAAACTGTTGGAACTAGCCATAAAAATAGAAGGGACTGTCAGACATGCTTCGGTTCACGCAGCCGGTATTGTGATTGCCCCTGAGGAAATTACCAAGTTCACTCCGCTTCAGAAAGAAGCAAACGGTGACAAGTTGGTGTCCCAATATGATATGTTTTCTTTAGTTGATGAGTATGGCGGGATTGGGCTGGTTAAAATGGACCTTTTAGGAATTAGAAACTTGTCTATTTTAGGAAAAGCTGTGGAATTTGTGAGGGAAAACCAGCAAAAAGAAATTGATCTAAATAAGATTCCGCTTAATGATAAAAAAGCCTATGAACTGCTGGCCCGGGGTGATACCATGGGCATTTTCCAATTAAGCAGTTCGGGTATGACCAGGTATCTGGTGGAGCTTAAACCTACATCTATTGCTGATTTGGCTGCTATGGTAGCCCTATACCGTCCCGGTCCTTTAGGAGTTATCCCGGAATATATCCAAAGAAAAAATAATCCCAGACTAATTAAATACCTGGATCCCAAGATGAAAGATTATATGTCTCAGTCTCTGGGACTTTTGGTTTATCAGGAAGATGTTTTATACACAGCTATTAATCTGGCAGGTTATTCCTGGGAAGAGGCAGATAAGTTCAGGAAAGCCATGGGTAAGAAAAAACCGGCAGAGATGGCCAAACAAAAAGGACATTTTATGGAAGGCTGCATTCAAAACGGGATGAGGAAAGAGAAGGCAGAGCAGTTATTTGCCTTGATTGCCCCCTTTGCAGCTTATGGATTTAATAAGGCCCATGCTGCAAGCTATGCCATGGTTGCCTACCAAACAGCCTATATGAAAGCCAATTTCCCGGTGGAATTTATGGCGGCTGTCATGACTGAGGAATCTGCTGACACGGATAAGATTGCAGCAGCAATTGAAGAGTGTAAAAGACTGGGTATTGTAGTTTTACCGCCTGATGTTAATAAGTCTAAAATTGGGTTTACCCTGGAGGATTTGCAAGCTTTATCTGCCCAGGATTTAGAAAGAAGGCTAAGCGGAGAAGTTGATCATACAAAACAGGGTATTAGGTTTGGACTTTCAGCTATTAAAAATGTAGGGGAGGGGGCAATTGAATCTATAATTAAGGCACGGGAAGATGGGCAATTTGTTAGTTTGTTTGATGTTTGTAAAAGAGTGGATACCAGGCTGGTTAACAGGAAAACCTTGGAAAGTTTGATCAAGGCTGGGGCTTTGGATCATTTAGGCAGCAGGGCAGCTCAGCTTTTGATATTGGATCAGGCTTTAGAGGAGAGTCATAAATTAAATAAGTCTAAATTATCCGGACAGGTTTCTTTATTTGGTACGGATGAAATAGTCAGTTTCTCTATAAAACTTCCTGAGGTTGATGAATTGCCTTTAGAGCAATTACTAGTGTTTGAACGGGACTTGTTAGGTTTTTACTTACATGAACCGCCGTATTTGGCGGATATGCAAAAGATTACTGAATTTGTAACTTATAAAATTTCTGAAATTGCCGATGATCATGTTGGTCAAAGGTTGGTGTTAGGTGGAGTAATTACCCAGGTTAAAAAAGTCTTTACCAAAAAAAGTGCTAAAGAAATGGCATTTATCAGGATATCAGATGGACTTTCAGACATTGAGGCAGTAGTTTTTTCGGCTACTTTTGAGATCAGCAAACAATTTTTAATTAAAGACCAGGTAGTAATTAGTATTGGCAGGATTGACAAAAGGGAAGAGGAGATTTCTTTGGTAATTGATAAAATTTCTTTGTTTGATGCAGAAAATATCACAGAAGAATTTTTGCAAAGTAAGGTAGGGAAAACTTTGGAAATCTATGTGCCCAAAGGAACAGGGATTTCGGTTTTACAAAATATTAATAGAACTTTAAGGTCATTTCCAGGGGATATACCTGTAACATTACTTTTACCCAATGGAGGTACCCAGCTCCGAAGAATGAATTTGCCATTTACTATTAATCTGGATCCAAATTTGGAAGCAGAAATAAAAAAACTTTTAGGCAGCGGAGCATTTAAAATTGTTTAAGTCTAGAAAAAAAGTGGCAGTTATGCTAATATTCAAGGCATGATTTCAGCAAAATACAATGAGACAGATATTCATATAGGAGATACTATTAGGGTTCATTCCAAAGTGGTGGAAGGTGACAAAACACGTATACAAGTTTTTGAAGGGGTTTTAATAAGACTTCAAGGCAGGGGAGAGAATAGAACTTTTACAGTCAGAAAAATTGGTGCAGGTAATATTGGCGTGGAAAGAACCTGGCCTTTAAATGCCAGAAGTTTAGTTAAAATTGAAGTAAAGAAAAAAACTACTGGAGTGAGACGTTCAAAACTATATTACCTCCGTGATTTAACAGGTAAGCAAGCGGTTAGGGTATAGTAAGTATACGTTATACTTGATACTCTATACTTCTTCATGATCATTTCCACCCTAGATATAGAGAAAAAGCTTTGGAATTCAGGTTACAGCCGGGTTTGCGGTACAGATGAAGTTGGACGAGGCTGCTTTGCCGGGCCAGTGGTAGTTGGAGCTGTAATTTTTTCTAAAGATTCTATCCTCCCTGAAGGTATTGCCGATTCCAAGTTATTAAAACCTAAACAAAGGGAGAAAATAGCGGAAAGCGTAAAGCGTGAAGCGTTAAGTTGGGCAATAGCAGAAGTTAGTGTGCCAGTGATAAATAAAGTGGGTATAGGTAAGGCTACCCAAATGGCATTTAGAAAAGCTCTTAAGCTATTACCAGTTCAAGCAGACTTTGTTGTAATAGACGCTTTCTACATAAAACATTTAAATAGAAAAAGACAAAGGCCCATTCAGGATGGAGATAAAATTTGTGCCTCTATTTCTGCAGCTTCTGTTATTGCCAAAGTTTACAGGGATAAATTAATGGAAAATTTATCCAAAAAATACCCACAATATGGTTTTGCTAAACACAAGGGTTATGGGACTCTTGAGCACCAGGAAGCAATTAAAAAATATGGCTTAACTAGGATACATAGAACTTCTTTTAATTTGCAGAAGTTTCTCTAAGAAGCCTTATCTTTGTGGTTTCCCTCAACAGCAAATGGGATTTCATCCCAATCATGTACTTTTCTGACTTTTTTATTATATTCCCACATTGAATCAAGTAGAGAATAATCTACACCCAGTTTTTTAAATTCCCCCATGATGGCTACTAAGTCTTTTGGGAAACATTTCCCACCGAATCCCCTATTGGTAGTAACTTCCAAATGATAATCACCAATTCTGTGATCTGAGGCTGCCATTTTTTTAACTTCCTCATATTTAATCCCTAACTTTTGGCAATAATCATAGAAAAAATTGGCAAAAGTGACTTTGGTGGAAAGAAAAGCATTAGCAAAATATTTGACTGTTTCTGCTGTGGTGGGGTCAGTTTGAAAAAGGGTGGTTTTTGGAAATCTTTGTTTGAAAATTACTGCCAGTCTTCTGGAAACTAAATCATTATTTGCACCAATTATAGTTCTTTCTGCATTTATAAAATCTTCCAAAAAGTTTACCTCTGTTAAAAATTCAGGACTGAAAGCAAACTTAGACTTGGGAAACATTTTTTCAAATTTAACTGTAGTGCCTGGTGTAACTGTTGATTTGATGACGATAATTTTATCCGTATTGTCAGTATATTTGGTAATTTGGGGAATCATCGCATCAAAAATAGACAAATCTATCCCTGATTCATCCTGTTTCATTGGAGTGGGTAAACACACAAAGATAAACTCGCTTTTACCTATAGTATCTTCCAAAGATGTTCCGTCTTTATATTTGTCATACCAAAGGATAGTATCTTTGCCGGATGAAGTAACTTGAAATCCATTAGCTACAGCTTGACCGACAAAACCATAACCAATGATCCCTAAATTTATGGGGACTAATAAATCTTCTGACGTTTGCATGATAGAAAGTATATCATATACTAATAAATATGAGGACTATTCAAAAAGTAGCTTTGGCTGTATTTAAGGATAAAAAAATGCTGCAGGTGAGAAGCAGGAAACAGTCGGAGGTTTTCTTTACATTAGGGGGTAAGATTGAGCAAGGGGAAGATGACTTATCCTGTTTAAAAAGGGAAGTGAAAGAAGAAATTAACTGTGATATTGATGAAAATTCTTTGCAATTCTTGACAGAGTTTAAAGATATAGCTCATGGAAAAGAGGAAGCATTAGTAAATATCAGAATGTATGAAGGAAAGCTCATTGGGGAGCCCAAACCTTCTTCAGAGATTGCCGAAATAGGGTATTTTGATACCAGTTCAGATAAAAAGCATCTTTCAGTTATAGCTCAAAGGACTATTTTTCCTTGGCTAAAAGAACACAGGTATATAAATTAACACAATTCTTACCAGAATTTAACCTAAATTTGACAAATGGGCAAAAAGGGTGTAGACTCCGCACTCCATGCGAAATCTTACTGCCTTAAGTTTAGCATTGGTTTTGGTAATTTTATTCTACCTAAACCCCCATCAAGTAATTGCCAGCCATCAGACAATTCAAAAAGCTGACAAAGTTGCCAAGCAAAACAGGCCAATCAAGCCTAATCCTAATAAACCTACACCTGCTCCAACCCCTACTGTTTCTCCAACGCCGATTGCAACACCAACTCCAACACCAACGGCTACTCCTACACCGACACCTGTTCCTACTACTGACCATATTTCCTATATGATGAGCGCTATTAATAGTTTCCGGGCTTCAAGGGGTATGTCTGCTGTTTCCATGGAATCTTATACTTGTGGTTTTGCTGCAGTCAGGGCTGCTGAAATTACCAGCAGTTTCAGTCATGATGGTTTTTATAATAGGGTGAATAGTGGCACTTTACCTTACCCAAGTTATTCTTTGGTGGTAGAAAACTTGGCTCATGTTTACAACTACCAGGATGTAGTAAATATGTGGATTAATTCACCAACCCATCAGG
>CAZYBP010000032.1:10874-11361 GCA_964645555.1 uncultured Gammaproteobacteria bacterium | reverse complement strand
GGCAATTTGCATAGCGCTTGAGACAATATTTAAAGTATGAGACTTTTGTACTCCTTCAATATAAGAATCTTTATCGGTCATAAATCCGATTAGAGCAGGTACGATTTCATGGGCGTTTATCCATTCATCGGCAGTCTTCTCTGCAGATGGGTTTTCTATTAGATCTTTAAAATGAAAAGCTACTAGTCCTTCAATTTCCTCTCTTAAAATTTCCCGTTCGGTGTAAGCTTTTACTTCCTCCCCGGTAATTATATTAATTGTTTTTTCGGCGACTACCTGGGAAGGTTCCACCTCTATTCTTTTGGGTTTTCCATCCTCTTTAATTACTTGCCCGTTTTTATCAACTGGTGCATAAAAAAATTGTCTTCTTTCGCCTTTTGCTGTCTGAAACATCACTGGTCTGACAAGGATCATACTTTGTCCGTCTTTGGTTGGAATATGCATGGGGACTTCGGGTTGGATTCATAACATATGGTATAAAAGGGGC
>CAZYBP010000032.1:0-10864 GCA_964645555.1 uncultured Gammaproteobacteria bacterium | reverse complement strand
TCGCGAATCAAAGCTTCGTCGATCTCCTCGATTCTTTTACTTGTAATTGGGTTGAAAGTAAAATATCTTTTGGCTGGTTTATCAGCAGGAACATAAGGTACATCTCCATTTTCGTAAACTTGGATATGACTTCTTTCGATGGCTTGTGCACACAGGTTTACCAGCCGGCCAAATTGCGCTATTGCACTTAATCTGTTCTGTGCAACAACACAATCTGGTATTTTTGCCAAATTATAGTACTCTGGTCTTATTGTTTTTTGTTGTTCTACTAATAAAGCCATAAAAAAACCTCCCTTTTGGGGAGGTCTCCTAAAATTACTCTTTAGGTTTTACCTAAAGATACCTCCCAAAGAAGCTCCTGTAAGAAGGAGCACCAAAAGAAGGCTAAGTAAGATTTCAATTTTATCTATGTTTAGGCTTAGTAATTTTTGCATTTCAAAATAAAAATCTATAAGCTGACTGCCTATAGACTTATAAAATTATAGCTTATATTATGACTTCTTGTCAATTATTCATTCAAACTGGTATGATGCTTTCAAATGGAAAGAACATTAATAATTGATTGTAATAAAAAAATAGGTGAGGATGTTCAGATTTCGGGTTTTATCCACGTCAAACGAGATCATGGTAAGATTACTTTTTTAGATGTTGTAGACCGGAGCGGATTAATTCAGGTGGTAGTAGGCGGGGGTAGTGGTAAGGATCTTGGTCCTCAAGATGCAATTTCCTTGACAGGTACAATCAATAAACGTCCGCAAAATTTGGTTAATCCTAAGCTGGTAACCGGTGAAATTGAAATCTATACCGAAAAAGTAGAGGTTTTATCCAAAGCTGTAGAACTCCCATTTGATATGGGTGGTAAGGACTTGGGATTACAATTACCAACTTTACTAGATTATAGATCGTTAACATTAAGACATCCTAAAGTTAAAGCTATATTTAAAGTACAGGCTGCTTTAATGGAAGGTTTTAGAAAAGCGGCTAAGGGTTTAGATTGTACTGAGATATTTGTTCCCACTATTGCTGCCTCAGCTACAGAGGGAGGAGCTGAAGTTTTTAAAGTTGATTACTACGGCCACAAAGCTTTTATGACTCAAAGCCCCCAGCTTTATAAACAGATGTTGGTACCGGTTTTCGAGAGGGTATTTACTATCGCTCATGCTTACAGGGCAGAACCTTCTGTTACCACGAGACATTTATCGGAATCAACTCAACTAGACTGTGAATTTGGTTTTGTTAACTTTAATGATCTCTTGGACTTTTTGGAAAGGGTAGCAGTGGAGATGTTAAAGTTTGCACAAGAAACTTCAAAGGATTTACTTAAAGAATATGGGATAGAACCAATAGCTTTTGGAAAAATACCAAGGTTAACTTTAAGAGAGGCTCAGGAAATAATTTTTAAGGAATTTGGCAGAGATAATAGACGGGAAAAAGATTTAGCACCACAGGATGAGATCGATATTTGCAAATGGGCGAAGGAAAAACATAAAACGGATTTCGTAACAATAACACATTTTCCTACTGCCAAAAGAGCATTTTATACTAAGCCGGATCCAAAAGATCCGGAATATAGTTTAAGTTATGATTTGTTATTTAGGGGGTTGGAAATTTTAAGTGGGAGTCAAAGAATTAATGATTATGATCAGTTAGTAAATGCTATTAAAGATAGGGGAATGGATCCCAAGAATTTTGAAATGTACCTTCAAGCTTTTAAATACGGAATGCCGCCTGAGGGGGGATTCTCTTTTGGACTGGAGAGACTGACAATGCATGTACTAAATTTGGCAAATATTAGAGAAGGCTCACTCTTTCCAAGAGACATGGAACGAGTTGACATTAGGTTAAGTAAATAATCTCACGAATTTAAATGAAATATTATCTGCTTTCCGCGGCTATAATATTAGTTGCTGCTTTGATTATTGTTAGTGTACCGCAAATTATAAATTTTACAGAGAATACCTTAATTAGTTTACAAATCCCTCAAAATAATTCTGCAGTTGCCGGAATCCAAAAATATAATATCCCCCCTGTTTCAAAAAATATCCCTTCTCCTCAGTTTAGCGCCCGTGCTATTTTTGTCAAAGACTTATCCAGCAGCTTGGTCTTATATCAAAAAGATGCCAATATCCCTTTACCGATTGCGTCCACTACCAAAATTATGACTGCCCTGGTGGCTTCTGAATATTTTAAGCAAAATTCTATATTAACTGTTAGGGAAGGAGCAGGAATTATTGGTTCAAAAGTAGGACTTGTGTTGGGAGAAGACTTAAGTTTCCGTTCGCTTTTATATGGTATGTTGTTAAACTCCGGAAATGATGCGGCTTATACTCTGGCAGAAAATTATCCGGGAGGAGTTTTAGGTTTTGTCTCTGCCATGAATAAAAAAGTAGCCGAGTTGAATTTGACCAACACTCACTTTGATAACCCGGCAGGGTTTGATAGCCCAAAGCATTATTCCTCTGCCAAAGACCTGGCTGTGATAACAGAGGAAGCTTTAAAGAATTCTCAACTGACGAAAATATTTGCTACCAAAGAAACCAACATTGTCTCTTTAGATAAAAAGTATCAACATCAGCTAAGCAATTTAAATAAACTATTATCTCAAGTGAGAGGAGTATTGGGAGTAAAAACTGGATTTACACAAGAAGCAAAAGAGAATCTGGTTACCTATATTGACAGAGACGGACACCAGGTTCTAACAGTAGTCTTAGGATCCAATGACAGGTTTAGGGAGTCAACGAACTTAATAGAATGGGTTTACCAAAATTTTACTTGGCCGGAGACTGAAACTCAGCGGTAATAGCTGGAACATAGGCGACAAACTGTGGTCCTTCAAACACAAAAATTGGTTGTAAATAGGGGCTATAATCCTGTGCTAAAAAATACCCTAAATAAACTAAAGTTATAGAAACTTCTGGTTTTGGCGGCTGAATAATTACTATACCTTTCCCAGCCTGCAAATCTGCAAATGCTTCGTCAGCTGTTTTAATAGGATAGGTTGCAAAGATTGAGGTATCTATCGGGTAGTAAGTAAATTTTAAAGATAAGTAATTCTGTAAATTAGCAGCCGATTTAAAAACTATTGCACTAATTAAAGAAGTATCATATTGCGGGGTAAAGATAGTTTTATCATCAAGAGATTGCGGCCATAAAGAAATTTGTGCTACGTTTGCTTCCGAACGCAGCGTAGTAGGAATAAAGTTTGTTCCCTCCTTCTTCAGTAAAACTACCCGAGTTCTTCCTTTACTGAGATCAGGTTGCGGTATATTTAAATTGCCCAATGTTTTTTCAAAATCTGAGACTAGTTGATTGTCATCATCTAGACTTTCCTGAGCAGAAACAGATGCTTCTCTGCTAAACTCAAAATTACCAGTGTCTAAATCAATATTTAGATTTTTATCTTGGTCGCTGAACAAATAGTTTGTTTCAGAAAGGATTTTTGGATCTGTGTGAATATCGAATTTTTCTGCTAAATTTTGTGATCTCTCCGGCGACAGCAGACTGGCAAAGGTTTTCGTGACAAAGTAAACTTTAACTAGCTTACTAAAACCTGTATCTACTCCTATTTTCGGTAGACCGCCAGTGGTAGTATCTAATGAATAAGAGAAGTTAGAACTTGAGACATCACTGTTTGGAAAATCAGGCAAAGGAAGAATGCCAAACTTAATGTCAGGTTTTTCCTCAACCGGAGGCAAGTTTGCCAAATAGTAGGCATACCAAATTCTATAGCCAATAAATGAAATAAGTGCCAATGCTAGGGCAAAAATAGATATAGTGATGATCTGTTTTGTCAGTATGGCAACCTGAGTTAAAGTCATAGTTAGGTATGGCGTATAGCGCCTGGTGTATGGTTATATTATACTATCAGGCAGTTATGGAAGTCAGAGTAAGAATTGCACCATCACCAACAGGCTATCCCCATATTGGGACTATTTATCAGGCGATGTACAATTTTGTATTTGCCAAAAAATACAATGGTAAGTTTATTATCAGGATTGAGGATACGGACAGAAGCAGGTTTGTAGCTGATGCAGAGAAGGTAATTTTTGAGTCCTTGGAATGGTTTGGACTGAAGCTGGATGAAGGTCCTGAGCAAGGTGGGGAATTTGGTCCTTATAGGCAATCTGAAAGACTTAAGATTTATCAGAAATATGCTCAGCAGTTAATCGGTCAGGGTAATGCCTATTATTGTTTTTGCAGTAAAGAGAGATTAGAACAGCTTCGGACAGAGCAGCAAAAAGAAAAACTGCCGCCAATGTATGATAAAAAGTGTTTATTTCTATCTAAAGAGGAAATTGAAAAAAACCTTACAGATAAAATATCCCGTGTAATAAGAATGAATGTGCCTAAAGATCAAGCAATAGTGGTCCATGATAGTGTAGCCGGAGACGTTAAGTTTAATTCCAGCCAAGTTGATGATCAGGTAATAATTAAGTCTGATGGTTTTCCAACTTACCATTTAGCAGTGGTGGTAGATGATTATTTAATGAAAATTACACATGTATTTCGAGGCAGTGAGTGGTTATCCTCTACTCCTAAACACTTACTGCTTTATAAATTTTTAGGTTGGGGAGAATCTATACCCAAATTTGCCCATGTACCGGTGTTGTTAAATCCTGAAGGAGGGGGCAAATTATCTAAAAGAATGGGACATGCTTCCGTTGACTATTATAGAAAAGAGGGTTTTTTACCTGAGGCAATTTTAAATTTCTTAGCAAACGTTGTTTGGAACCACCCTGAAGGCAAAGAGATATTTCCTTTAGAAGATTTTGCCAAAGCATTTGAGCTTGATCCCTTTAGAGTTGATGTCAAACCGCAGGGAGCAAAATTTGATATCAAAAAATTGGAATGGATGAATGGAGAATATATTAGGCAAATGTCTGATGAACAATTGTCTCAGAGACTTGAGAAATATTTAACCTATTTCTCGGAAGGAACTTTGCATCCGGTTGCAGACAAACTTCATCTTTTAATACCTTTAGTAAAAGAGAGAATTAAAAAATTATCTGATTTTGTCCCACTGACGGATTTTTTCTTTGAAAAAGTAGAATATGATATGGAAGTTTTTAATAGATTGAAAATTGAAAATATAAAATCTAAGATGGAAAAAGTTTTGGAAAAACTGAAAAGTATGGAAAAACCCTGGGAAGCTGATATTTTTGAATCAACTTTCAGAAAGCTGGCAGAGGATTTAGGAATATCAGTATCTCAAATGTTCCAGTTAATCAGAGTCGCTATTTCCGGGCAACTGGTTACCCCTCCTCTTTTTGAGAGTATCAAAATTTTGGGGGAAGAAGAAGCTGTTAAGAGAGTTCAAGCAGCTATTTCCTTTTTGCAACCGAGCTGATTTATTGTATTGCATTTAATTATAGGTTATGGTAAAATCGCGCTCATGGATGACCCAAGATGGCTTAGATTGGTAACTATCGGTTTAGTACTGGCCGCTTTGGCTGTGGGTTACTTTTTATTCTCCGGTGGAATGACAGTTAATAAGACCGGCAATACTCCTTCTTCGACAGTTAAGCCCGGAAGTATATCAAGTTCGCCGTCCCCAAGTAACAATCCTTCTTTATCTTTGCAGCCTCAATCTTCTGCAACACAATCTGCTTTTTCGAGAATTTCTGGTAGAGCACAGCCTGAAACTCAGACGTTGCCAAGAACCGGCTTTCCAGTGGGTTTAGCTATAGTTTTTTCTATTTCTGCTATGATTTCAGGTTTTTCTCTCCGTAAGTTTCCTAAGTGAAGGTTTTTTGAGGGTTTATATAATTCTTCTAAGAAATCTCAGTAAGAATACTATAATTGCCAGTAGTAGTAATATATGAATAAGGCCGCCGGCTATATTAAAGGTCAGCCCTCCTATCCAACCGAGTAATAATATTAAGGCAACCAGTTCAACTAAACCCATTATTTTAACGATAACTGATCTAGACAAGAAATAAATTAAGACTTGGTGAAGGTTGTGTAAGAGCCTATTGCCATAATGGTTTTTGCCTAGATTCTGTTTAGGCGGAAGTAATAATTCAGTTTGAAGTATTTTGTGCTTGGCTGCCAGACTAGGATTTGAACCTAGATGCCATGGTCCAGAGCCATGTATCCTACCGTTAGATGATCTGGCAATAATGGCTCAATTTTACCACAAAAAAACTCGCGCAAGGCGAGTTTTCTTGAAAAGCTATCTTTCGATAACCATACCATTTATACCAACGTTTGATAATTTCGTCAACTATAACAATTTGTATCATTTTTCCAAAACAGGTGACTAAACTGGCAATCTATGATATGGTAGAATTTCCAAATATTATGAAGGTTTATCTTGCTACAGATCATGCTGGATTTGAGTTAAAAGAAAAAGTTAAGCACTTTTTGAGCAAAGAAGAATATGAAGTAGAAGACTGCGGGGCTTATGCTTACGATAAAGACGATGATTATCCGGACTTTATCTCTAAAGCAGCGGAAGCAGTATCTAAAGACCCAACGAGTAAAGGTATTATCTTTGGTAGTTCTGGACAAGGAGAAGCAGTAGTTGCCAATAAGTTTAAGAATATAAGGGCAGTTGTTTTTTATACTCCATGTATACCGTCGCATAATGTTGATGTAACTGGTAGGGTTAGTACAGACCCTTTTGAGATGATCCGTTTAACCAGAGAGCATAATGATGCTAATGTACTATCACTTGGAGCGAAGATTTTAAACGAAGAAGATGCAATAAAAGCAGTAAGGCTTTGGCTAGAGGCACCTTTTACAAACGAGCCAAGACATCTCAGAAGGATAGAAAAGATCAAAAGGGTTGAAGACAATTTACATGGATAGTTTTAAAAAAGCAGAAAATATAGAACAGATTGCCATTTTTGGTTCTGCTCATGCTTCACAAGACGGAGAATTGGTAAAAGAGGTGATGGAAGTAAGCAAAAAATTGGCGGAGGCAGGCTATATTATTGTGGACGGAGGGGGGCCGGGAGTGATGAGGGCAGCGACTATTGGTGCTAAATCTGTAGGAGGAAAAGTAATTGGGGTCACTTTTAAAGCAGATAAAATAATGCATTATGAGGGTAGGGATCCTTTAAATAACTTTGATATTGAGATTGAAACCAAAAACTTTGTTGAAAGAACCCTTACTCTAATGCGTGAGGGCCAAGTGTACGTTATTTTTAACGGGGGGACCGGTACTATTTCTGAATTCGGTATGGCATGGGGATTGGCGAAACTTTATTTTGGACATCATAAACCCTTAATTTTATATGGTAAATTTTGGAAAAATATAATCGATACCTTTAAAGAGAATATGCTGATTACCCAAGAGGAGCAAAAGGTCTATAAAATTGTCAGTGAACCCGAAGAGGTGTTAGAGGCAATTATGCAATTTGAGCGTGAGCTTAAAGAAGGTAAGCACCGACACTTACAAACGACTCGAGGCGATTTTACAATTTAGATTCTGGACAAGTCGAAATGACAGCTCTATGATTAAGTTATGTCCCAAACTGCTCACGACATCCAAAAGTTAGAGGAGAAAGCAAATACTATCCGCCAGGATATTATTAAAATGTTAGTTGAGGCAGGATCAGGTCATTCTGCCGGGCCCTTGGGTATGGCAGATATCTTTACTTCCCTCTATTTTAATATTTTAAACCATGATCCAAAAAATCCAAACTGGTCAGAACGGGATAGATTGATTTTATCCAATGGTCATATTTGTCCGGTTTTGTATGCCACCCTAGCTCATGCAGGTTATTTCCCTGTTACAGAATTAAAAACCCTAAGAAGATTAGGGAGTAGACTGCAAGGTCATCCACACAGGGCTATTTTACCTGGCATTGAAACAACCTCTGGTCCTTTGGGTTCTGGTTTATCTCAAGCATGTGGTATGGCGCTGGCTGCCAGAATGGACAATAAAAAATGGTGGGTATATTGTTTAACCTCAGATGGAGAACACGATGCCGGCAATACTTGGGAGGCGATTATGTTAGCCGGCAAATATAAACTTAGTAATTTGACAGTTATCATAGATAGAAACAATATCCAAATTGATGGGTTTACAGAAGATGTTATGCCTCTTGAGAATCTGCGGGAAAAGTATGAATCCTTTAATTGGTATGTGTTAGAAATTGATGGCCATAACTTTGAACAAATTATTGCTGCTTGTGATGAAGCTAAAGCTATAGTCAATAAACCGGTGGTAATTATTGCCCACACAATCCCCGGTAAAGGAGTAGAGTTTATGGAGAAAAAATTTGAGTGGCATGGTAAACCGCCCAATGCCGATGAAGCTAAAAAAGCATTAGCAGAACTTAGAACTTTACAAGGAAAAATAAAAAGTGAGCATGAATAAACAAGTTTTTTTAAATCCTAAACTTTTTGAACCTGATATTGAACAACTGCCTTCAAGAAATGGTTTTGGTGAAGGATTGGTTTTGGCAGCAGAAGAGAATGAACAAGTAGTTGGACTTTGCGCAGATTTAACAGAATCTACTAAAATTGCCGCATTTGCCGAAAAATTTCCGCAAAGATTTATTGAGATAGGAGTTGCAGAGCAAAATTTAGCAACAGTTGCCTCTGGTATGGCTGCTACAGGTAAAATTCCTTTTATCTCGTCATATGCCACCTTTTCTCCTGGGCGGAATTGGGAACAAATAAGGACTACAATTTGTTACAATGATCAGCCGGTAAAAATTATTGGTTCTCATGCTGGTGTTTCCGTAGGGCCCGATGGAGCCACCCACCAAGCTTTAGAAGATATTGCCATTATGCGGGTTTTGCCAAACATGGTAGTGATATGTCCAGCAGACAGTATTGAAGCTAAAAAGGCTACCTTAGTTATGGCTAGGTTACCTAAGCCATGTTATATGCGGCTTTCCAGAGAAAAGATTCCAGTTGTTACTACTGAGCAAACACCTTTTGAAATTGGTAAAGCAGAAGTGTTTTATGAAGGCAGTGATGTAACTGTTATTGCTACTGGTCAGATAGTATATAGGGCATTGTTAGCTGCTGAAGAATTGAAATTGCACAATATTTCTGTTCGAGTAATAAATTGCCACACTATTAAACCTTTGGATAGCAAGACTATTCTTGAAGCCGCAGAAGAAACAGGTGCTATTGTGACAGTTGAAGAACACCAAGTAGCTGGTGGATTAGGAAGTACTATAGCTGAACTTTTGTCTCAAAAATATCCTGTGCCTTTAAAGATTATCGGAATCGAGAATAGGTTTGGGGAATCAGGTGAACCAAATGAGCTTTTAGAGAAATTTGGATTAACAAAAGAAGCTATTATTAAAGCTATAACTCAAGTGTTAAGGATGAAGGTGAAATGATTATTTTTTACTTGGTAGAAGATAAACTAATATTCTAAGAACTACTACAAAAGCAGCAAAGCCAAATGTAATTTGGCCTACTACTCTTTTGATTACCAATACTCCATTGACTGACTCAATAAGATAAAAATGTAAAACAGCAATTACCAAAGCCCAGTAGCTTAAAGATTGAATCTTCTTCCAGGTTTTAGGACTTAATGAGTTTAACGCTGTTTGGTTAGAAGTTAAGGTCACCACTCCGAGTATTATTAAAGAAACGAGTCCTGTCAGCAAACCATAATACCTCGGACTGGCACTGTTAAACAAGCGGGCTAGATCATACTTGAAGTAGAAAATATAGATTAAAATTGCGTGGGCTAGTCCAATGAAAAAACCAAATAACCCCCATGTCTTACGGTAAGCCTTTAGCGGATTAAGTGATGGAAGAAATCTGCAGGCCGGTCCTATGAATAAGGTTATAGAAATAAGTGCAATCGATAAAAGCCCGGTGGTTTTAATAACTTCTGATGGGGTAATTTTTCCAAAATTATAAAATTGAAAATAAAGCCAATAAAGTCCTATAGGAAGACCAAAGTCAATTAATCTTTGAAAAATGCTTTTTTCAGCGGAGTAGTGATAGGGATGGGCAGCTTTCTTTTTCATTGACAAATAAACTATCTAAATTGATAATAGATCAATAAACTGTGATATGTCAATTACGGAACCTACACCTCTAACCCAACTGATTAATTTAACCGATAAAACTGCTATTGTAACAGGCGCAGCCCAAGGTATCGGCTTTGGGATTGCATATAGATTAGCAGAGGCTGGGGCTTTTGTGATGATTGCAGATTATAATGAGCAACAAGCTCAAGAGTCTGCTTCAACGCTTGCTGTCAAAGGGTGGACAGTCAAAGCTATCAAAGTGGATGTTTCAAGTGAAGAAGCTGTTAGAGAAATGATTGAAGAAACGGTAAGTAAATTTGGAGGAGTGGATATTTTAGTAAATAATGCAGGTATTTATCCCAATATCCCGATTACCCAGATGACTCTACAAGATTTCGACAAAGTATTAGCGGTTAACCTAAAGGGAGTATTTCTTTGTACAAAATATGCTTCAGAAGAGATGATAAAGCAAGGGAAAGGAGGAAGAATCATTAATATAACATCTATTGATGCTTTGCATCCTTCCTCTATTGGGCTTGCTCACTATGATGCTTCGAAACATGGGGTTTGGGGGTTTACTAAAAATGTGGCACTTGAACTTGCTCAGCATAAGATTTGGGTGAACGCAATTGCACCGGGCGGTATTATGACTCCAGGTGTTGGGCAATTACAAAAAGGCATGCCTGTTCCTCAAGGACTTGATATGTCTAAGATGCTGGAGGGGTTCTTAGCTAAAATCCCTATGCATAGAATGGGAGAACCGGATGATATTGGAAAGGTGGCTTTATTTTTAGCTTCAGATATGTCATCTTATATGACCGGAACTCAAATTGTAGTCGACGGAGGAGTATTACTTTCATAGATAAGGAGTTTGACGATTAATAAAACTGTTAACAGATTAATCTTTATTTTAA
>CAZYBP010000031.1:0-11404 GCA_964645555.1 uncultured Gammaproteobacteria bacterium | reverse complement strand
CACCATAAGGAATTTCATTTAAATACATTTCCAAAATCTGATCTTTGGAATAAGTTCTTTCAACTTGAATGGCTAAAATAAATTCTTTTAATTTTCTGGTTATAGTTCTTTCACCGGATAACAGGGCATTTTTAACCAGTTGCTGGGTTAAAGTTGAACCGCCACCCTCAATCTTTCTATGAATCACTAAATTAAAAAGGGAACGGGTAATTCCTATAATGGAAAAACCTGAATGTTTATAAAAATCCTTATCTTCTATGGCAATAGTTGCCTCGCGGACATAGAGAGGAACATCATTCAGTTTTATGGGAGTGCGGTTTTGATTTTGGTAAATATCGTATAAAAGCTCATTATCCCTGTCATAAATTTTAGTGGAGGAGGCAATGGTACGGTTAGTTAAATCAGAAGGGGAGGGAATTTGGGTTGCAAAAAAAATTACTGAAATAAAAAGTAGAAGCAAAAAGCCCACTACAATAACTAACATGTAGTTAGAGAGCTTAGAAAGGAATTTAAATTTCCAGAGTTTTGAATATTCTTTTCTTGCTTTCCACGAACCCGAGGACATTTTTACATTATATCAGGTCAACAGGTGGAAACATAAAAGAGGTCCTATATTTAGCGTATACAGGGCATTTAGCAAATTCTCCGACCTCCAGCATATCTCTAGCAAGCCTAGTATCATCCTCAATAACAAATTCTAAAAAAGCTTCAACAAAACCATTAGCATTTTGACAAAACCGTCGTTCATAAAGAACAGTTGCACCAGATTCCGGAGACTCCCTCACAAGATCCACTACTAACGGAGGTTGATCTAAAGATCCACCTTCAAAGCCTATTACTATAAGAGGTCTAGACAGAGGAACCTGCCTACAAACTGCTAATTCAGAACCCCTCATTCTTCCTAGTATGTAGTCAGACAACGGATACCCACTTGCAATTTGTCTTGAAGCGTCTAATCCAGCAAGTCTAGCTTTCAAAGGATGGCCTACCGCAGAATGGTTAACCGCTTCCAACACTTTAACAAGTAACTCAGCATTTACATCATCTATTTGCCACCTACTGCTTACAGCAGCCGCTTCATGAATAATATGTGGTATCGTTGCTATTAAAGCTTCTTTTGTCTGAAACATGTTGTAGGAGTATATTAAAAACAGCCATATTTGTCAAACTATAAGATTGAATGTGGAAAACTTGGTAGAATACGTGAGATTTTTTGGGTATAATACATAAGTAACCGGAGGTGGCAGAGTAGTCAATTGCTCCAGACTGTAAATCTGGCGGGTTTTCCCTACGAAGGTGCGAATCCTTCCCTCCGGACCATTGACGAATTGTAAGAGCTGTAACTTTATTTCTCGCGGCGGGTGGGGTCGCCGCGATAGCTTTCCAGGCACGATTTCGGTATTCCACTTGAAGTCTTTGATCTAGTACTGAGAAGTTCGAGCCATTCACACCCGTTATTGGAAAATTCTGTTATTTGCTGGGTTAATAGTTGTTTTTAAAACAGACTGTTTGGAAATTTTTCTTTTTACTCTCTGACTATTTGAATGATTAGAAAAAATAATTTTCACAGAAACTTAGGTAATTAACATTAATTCGCAGAATTTTCAAAACTGGTAACTTCAGTTACATTAATGATATTTGGTTCTCTGCCTAAATTTCCTTTGACTATAGCTGGTCTATTTGTAGCCGTGGCTTCTGTGGGCATATAATCCCAGTATAACCAGACACTAAATAAATATGCAACTTACCTTATTCTTACCTTTCACTTACTTAATCTTTAATACTTCTTCTTAATACTTTCGTAAACTTAAAAGTTCAACATGCCCGAACAAGAACCCCAGCCATCGTCAGCAAAACTCCCAATTCTAATTGTAGATGATGATCCTGCGGTCAGAGATTTATTAGAAACACTTTTACAAACAGAGGGATACCAGACAATAACCGCAGAAAGTGGTGAGGAAGCTGTAGAGATTTTTTTGGCAGATTTAGATACTCGCTATGCACTAATTATGGCAGATTTACTGATGCCAGGACTAAACGGCAAGGAAACTATCCAAGAAATAAGGAAAACAGAAACACAGCTACAAAGACCTGAATTTACTCCTTTTGTATTTATAACAGCAGTAGCACCTCAAAATATGCCTGACTTATCTTGCTTTAAACCGCCCCCGGCTGTAATTAGAAAGCCTTTTGAAATCGAGACTATATTAGAAATTGCCCACCATCAAGCAAAACCCTCCAAAACTAGTTATTAGTTCTTATTCACTAAGGGAAAAATTTACCTAAAAAAATCTAAGAGTTTTTCAATTAAGCTTCTAACCGACGATACCCCCTGCACAGTAGGCGAGGCAGCTGGTTGAGATTGCTGCGTTTGAGAGTCTGTCTGAGTTTGCTGGGTAGCCGGTTGAGGCTCGGATACTGTGGTTGTTTGTGTCGTTGTTTGTTGGGCTGGTGCGGGGGCCGGAGCTGCCGTTGCTGCAGGCTGTGAAGTAGTTGTACTGGAACCGCCAGAGGATCCTGAGGTTGCACATTGACAACTACAGAAATCCCCACTCCAGCTGCAAGATCCACCGCATGACCTGCATCCTGCTTCCTGCTGATCCCGGCTCATGCCTGAAGGAGCGCTATTTGTGGTGGTATTGGTCGTTGTAGTTGTGGTAGTAGTTGAACCGGATGTTCCGCCAGTCGTAGTTGTAGTTGGTGCCCTATACCCCTGACAATTACAAATGTCTCCGTTCCACGAACAAGTGCCGCCCCCGGAGCGACAGGTAGACTCTTGAGATTCTCTACTCATGGTGTTGCCACTATAACCACCCGAATAGGTACCGCTTCCAGAATAAGTACCTGACCCTGAATAGGTACCTGAAGATCCGGAAGATGAACCGCCAGAGGAACACTGGCAAGAACTACCGTTCCAGGAACAACCGGTGTACTGGGCACATGTTTTCGCTGGATCATATGATCCGGTAGAACTACCTGTGCTACCGCTACTGCCTGATGAAGTTGTCCCGCCGGGAGAAACATACCCCCTACAATAACAGTATCCATAAGTCCAATCGCAGCTGCCCCCGCCTGACCTGCATCCTGCTTCCTGCTGTTCACGTCCACTTGCTCCTGATGTTCCGGAACCTGAGGTAGAGGTAGTAGTTGAGTAATTGGTAGAGGAACACTGACAAGCTGAATTAATCCATGAACAACCGGGCTGCCTACCACAAGCCAAAGCCGGACTGTTTGCTGAAGTTTGCGAACAATCACAGCTATTATTATTCCACTTACAGCCTCCCGAAGTACAGGATTTTTCAGGATTTATCTCACCTAAGGGAGATATGTTAGTGTATTTTTCTGAACAATCACATCTGTTATTAATCCAACTACAGCTGGCGTACTTACTACATTCAATTGCCGGGTTATACATTGTCCCACCGGCATAACTTGAATAAGCCGGGCGGCATTTTTCGGGAGTCTCACGGCAGAATTTTTCAAAGTCTGCCTGCTCGGCAGCGGTTTCAAACCCGCCAATCCCTCCCGGAGCACACTCTCTTGGTTTCTCCCTACATAACTTGGCGTATTCATCATTTCTTTCCTTAGCCTTTTCATCGTTATAGAAACCGCATTGGCAGGTATTATTTTTCCAGGAACAAGCAGGAGTCCTGTTACACATTTCCTGAGGATCATAATTGACTGGTACCGAAACAGGGGCACCGGCTATTTTGGGAGCACAGCTCTCGGGGTTTTGGCTACAATAAGATTTACATGACTGCTCGCTGTCACAGCCACCCGGCCCCTTAAATTTCCCACCGCCGGATGAAACAAATCCTGAACATACCCTAAAATTTTCCGGTAAGCTACAAAAAGCTTTACAGGAATCTTTGGAAGTACAGCCGCCTGGTCCGACTGACCTTTCTCCTCCTCTTAGGCCTGTTTCCTGGGCAAAGTTAGAACATTTGGATCTGTTTATATCATCGGAACAAAATGCGGCACAAGATGCATACGAATCACAACCTAAAACCTGCTTGGCTTTACTAATAACTTCCTGTTTGGCCGGATCCTCAACCCGTCCGCCCACCAGATTTTGTTGTCTGGCAAACTGGTCACACCTGTCAAAGTTGGTGGGAATCTGGCAAAATGTCCTACAAGTATCCAAGGAATCACAGCCCAGGGCCTGCTTGGCATTTTCCAATACCTGATCCTTTTTGGCATCAACCGGATCTTCCTTATAAAATCCTTTAGCTTTAGCAAACTTAATACAGGCTGTAGAATTTACAGGGTCCTCACAGTAGTTTCTACAATCAGCATAATTTTTACAACTTCCAAGTTCGGCAACAGGAAAAGTCACTCCGTATTTTTTTGCTATCTGATCAGGATCAGCCGTTTGTGCATTGGCAGAAGTAGCCATAATAAACGAGGCAATAAGAGAAACAAAAAACACTATCCAGGCTGTTTTACTAAATTTTAAAAGTTTAATCATTTCATTGAATCAAAAGGATTTTTACTGGTAGAAAACGGATTGACATATTGGGCGGATTTATCAAACGGGTTATTATATTCTTTCTGTAACTCCACTGCCAAAACTTCAGATTGCAGGGTAAATTTATTTTTGGCAGTAATTAATGTTTGATAGATGAAATAAGCAGCCACAGCCACTGAAATAATCAGGATAGGCAAAAGGAACAATGCAACGCTGCCTTTTTGGGATAACTTGAGCATTAATTAATTATCAACATAAAGTTTACTAACTTGTCAACTCCGATTTAATCGGAGTCAAGTTGTCCAGCGGGAAATAGGAGTTTGGGTTTTTCCCAATTTTTGTCCTATTTTCAAAACCCAAGTCAGTAGGAAATAATAAACCTGTCCATGGTAATGTTTGGCAGCTTTTTGTAAAAGCTCATAAGATTTTTGCTGGCCTATCCTTTTAGTTGAACCTCCATGATGGTGGATAAATTTAGCAGTTGGGATAAAATAAAGCGGTACTCCGTATTGTTTAAGTCTTCTGCAATATTCAATATCTTCAAAGAAAATAAAGGTTTCCTCATCCAAAAGTCCTACTTTATTTAAAACTTTTTCAGGTATTAAAAAGCAAGCCATAACCAACCCGTCTACCTTGACAGCTTTTTCACCCTCGGGTAAATACATAAAATATGAGCCCTTTTTACCTAAAAAATATTCATTAAAAGCACCAGTTAAGGTAGGCAGATTAAAAGCCGAATCCTGGCTGGATTTATCAGGAAAATATAGTCTTCCCCCCAACACTGCATTATCTTTATATTCTTTGGCAAAGTTTAAAAGTCCGGTCAAACTATTATCCAATACTTCAATATCAGAATTTAGCAGTAAAATATATCTGCCCTTCGAGTAAGAGATCGTTTTATTGTAACCTTTGGAAAATCCTTCGTTTTCTTCGTTTTGGATAAACTTGATTTTAGGCAAGAAGTCTTTGATAACTTGTTTGCAGTTATCGTCTGAGCCATTATCTAAAATAATCACTTCCATGGTTTTTGAATTAAAACCGCTATCTGAATTAAAAATGCTTTGCAAAAGATTTTTGGTTAAATCGGCTGTATTATAATTAACTGCGCAAATAGAAAGTTCCAGTTGATAGTCTTCTTTTCTGACTTCTTTAATATATCTTTTCGAAGAACCTGTTTTGCCCATAAAAAAATCCCATACTCCTAACCTTTGAGCTTTTCTGCCAAAAATTAAAAACTTGAAAGCCTCTCTCAATAAAGCAAACCTTGTTCTTAAGCCCGCATATCTAAACCCTATTACCAACCTATTTCTGGTATGAAAAAAGTCTGTAATTTCTGAGCCAATACCGGATGTTTGGGAAGCCTTATGATAAATGGCAGTAGCTCCGTCATAATATGTTTTAAATCCTTTTTTTCTAGCCCGCTTACTAAAATCAGTATCTTCAAAATACAAAAATAAAGTGTCATCAAAAAAGCCACGTCCGCTTTCTGGCCTATTTACTTTTTCTAGTACTTTTCTGCTTATCATCATGCAGCAACCACTTACAAAACCTGTTTCCTCAACTGCATCAAATTGACCCTGATCTACCTCATCTAACCCTCTGTGTATTGACATGATATTTTTCCAATCAAATTTACCGCCGGCATACCAGATTACTTTTCCCAAATCTTTTTCCTCATACCTGTCTTTATGGAATTCAAACATAGGGGCGAAATAAATCTTGGGGGAAACAATACCAATGCTTTCATCTGTCTTAAAAGTTTTGATTAAACTCTGTAAAAGGTTAGCATCTAAAATTAAAGCATCATTGTTAATAATTAAAATATAATCTGCTCCCCAAACATATGCATAACTCATCCCTCTGTTATAACCACCGGAAAAACCTTCATTGGCCCCATTTTGCAAGATATCAACATTTGGAAATTGTTGATTAATTACTGACACGCTATCATCTGAGGAACCATTATCTACAACGATAACTTTAATTTCCAAATTGGATATATCAAGTTTTTTCAAAGATTCTAAAAGCTCTAAGGTATCTTCTTTTCCGTTATAATTTACAGTAACTATTGCAACTTTTGTCTCAGACATAAGAAAGGCCCTCCATATATGCCCTGGCTCTAACAGTTTTACCCAAAAGAATAAAAGTAATTGTTCTAAAAAGTGTTCCTAAAAATAAAATTAGTCTGGCAAGTAAAAAACTATTCGGGTAATGCTTTTTGAAATAATATTTTATACCTTTTAATTCACTAATGTATAACCTTTGAGGGTATAACCTGCTGCTCGCCCCATGTAAATGAGTTACTTCAAATTGTGGGACATACCAAATTTTAAAGCCTTTTTTAGCTATTCTCTTGCACCATTCCACCTCTTCCAAATACATAAAAATATTCTCATCAAATCCTGATGTACCTTCAAATACTTTTCTTTTGAGCATAAAAAAAGCACCTGTCACCCAACCAACTTTGTGAGCTTTGGCAAAAAAAGAATTGTATGTAGGGTGAAATGCATTAGTAAATTTTTTAACTGCCGGCAGGGAAGATACTCCAAAAATCCAAAAAAAAGTATTAAAAAAGTTAGGTAAATTACCGGCAGAAGGTTGGAATTTACCACTGGCAAAAATCAATTTGCATCCCAAAACATCACAATTTAAGTTAACTCTAAAATAAGCTAGACCTTTGTATAAGCTCTCTTCCTCCACATAAACATCAGAATTAAGTAGTAAAAAAATAGGGTATTTTGCTTTTTGCATCCCTAAATTGTTACCCTTAGAAAAGCCTGTATTTTCATCCAAAGCTATCAACTTTACCCAGGTATGGTCTTGTAAAATCATTTGAGCTGAACCGTCCTCTGAATTGTTGTCTATCACAATTACTTCTATTTTATTTCCTAATCTTTTTTGGCAATACTCCACAGATTGTTTTAATTTCACCAAACAATTATTAGTAATATCTTTTGTATTAAAGCTTAAAACAATAACTGACAGATCTAAATCACTCATATTTTAACCCCGTCATAATCTTAAATTTTCTGTAATGTTCTAAGGATTTAATTCCTAAAAGCACTAAGTCCCGGAATAGGGGAGGGTATTTTTTATAGTAATGCTTTTTATAAAAAATTCTCATGGCCGAGGCAGCATGAGAGGCTGCTTTCAGTTTAACCTCCTTATCTACTTGAATAGCCGAAGTTGACCAAAGACCGGAAGATGAACCTTTAAAATGTAAAATTTCTGCCTCAGGATAAAAATATATTTTCCAACCTTTTTGTTTTAAAGAAAAACAAAATTCTATATCTTCACCATTCCAAAAATAATCTTTATCCCACCAGTTTATTTGATCTCCGGCAATTTTCCTGACCATTAAAAACGTTCCTGAGCCACAATCCATCTCATGAGCATTCTTAATATCTAAATAAGTAGCAGTATAACCTGAAAAAAGTTTCTGTTTAGGAAAAACTTTTGCTAAACCTGAAAAATAAGTAAAGGAATCCCAAGGAGTAGGAAAACCCCTATGGCAGGAATAATCCATTTTGCCATTTGGCAAATTAACCTTACAAGTTAAAGCTCCAATATCCGGATCAGACACTAAAAACTTGAGGGATTTTTGTATAGCCTTATCCAAAACTAAGGTATCAGGATTTAAAAATAAAACTACAGGTGCTTTTGCTTTTTTTACACCTTCATTATTTCCTGCAGCAAATCCTAAGTTTTCTTTATTTCCTATTATCTCAATATCTTCATATCTTCTTTTCACTGCTTCCATTGATCCATCTATAGAGGCATTATCCGCCACAATAATCTGCCATTTATCCTCTTTACCTTTGCTTTTAAAAACAGAATCCAAACAATTTATTAAAAGCTCCCTGACATTATAGTTTAAGATGATAATAGACAGATCGTAATTTGTATCAGTGGCCATCTAAATAATTGTATAACGAGTAGAACGTAATTACCAATTTAATTTATCTAACTCGATGTCTTCTTTTAACCCTAAGTTGAGCTAAGGATTTTTCTAAAGCTGCCAAAGTATCTGCATATTCTTCATCTGATAGAGTTTGTGCTAAAGCTTGTTCAGCTCGCTTTTTAGCTTCCTCAACAGCTCTTTCATCAATATCAGCAGCATAAGTTGCCAAATCAGTCATAATTGTGGCTGTATTTTCATTAACTTGCAAAAAACCTCCACCTATTGCCAAACTTTCTTCTTTACCATTTTTTTTAATTTTTAGTTCTCCTGGAATAAGTTTTGCCATTAAAGAAGCATGATGGGGAAGTATACCTAATTCTCCTTCAGATGAAGGAACAGTAACCGCATTAACCTCATCATCAAATGCTTGCCCTTCAGGTGTAACAATTTTTAAATGCAACTCTGACATAATTTAGAAGTTTATTATATCATTAGAATAGGTGATGCTATCTGCTGGCAATAACCCTATTATCTACTACAGCTCGGATATCCCTAGTTTGATAATCGTACAATAATGAATATATTCTCAATTCACCCTTTGCAAATAACCCGCCGATTCTATCATTACTTACCATGTGATGAAAAAGTTCTCCGCTACTATTTACTGCAGCTACATAACTATCATTTCTCCTATGTAATTCTCCCGTTACAGGAGTTGTTAAAAACATTAAAATCTCATCTGGCATGCGACTATTACCGTTTCGTTTCCTTGCTTCCTCAAGATAGTGATTCCAAATAGTAATCATTGTATTAGAATAAGTCACAACTCTATCCGGTTCCGGTGGAGTAGCTACAAAACTCTGGATATCAGGGAAAAATACAAAAGGAGGGTTGCCTTCAGGACTAATCACAATACATCTCTCATTATGCCATTTATATGGATGGTCAGCTTCACCAACTGCTGAACCTTGTAAATAAACTAAAGCAGCATTATCTGCAAGCTTAAATAACACTCCCATTCGTTGTTGATAAGTTAACTCTGAATAATGATCAGTTAAATACCCTAAAACATCATTTTGAAAACCTCTAAGCTCTTGATCCTGCATCAAACCTCTGGCTATTTCGTGCCTTGCCAAAGCTAAGTCTAACTCTTTTTCAGGATCAGTAATCCAATTAACTTTTGATCCATATTCTCCCACAAGCTTTCCTAAATTTTCCTCAATCCTACTCCTATAAATTTTAACAAGCTCAGGAACACCGAGAGGAGATCTACGATGGCGTTGATCTAAGTCAACAACATAACCACGAGTTCCAGTATCCATCATTAGAGGCAAACAGACCCGGTCAAGAGGATCCCTTCCTGTTACACCCCGACAATCATTAAACCAGTCAGTAATTGGCGGAACAGTAATTTCATTAATTTTAGCTAGATTTCCGTTAATTATGTCTTTATCAATAATCTCACCTTCATCTTGCATAGCTTTTGCCTTGCCACAAGGTTGATAAGGACTTATGTGTTTATCTTGTTCATCTTTTGCCGGTTCAACCATAAAATGACCTGTCGGAAACTCTATTAAATCACGTGCGCGGTCTAAAGCTGCAGTATGAATACCACCGCGTAGAAAAGGTGACCTGGGGATATGTTTTCCCCCTGATTCATATCTTGATCTTTTATGAAATCTAGGCGCTCTTTTAGTCAAAGCTCCAGGTTCAATATGAGTTGGACTTTCATCTTGTTGTTTACCGCCTCTTCTTCCATCTACACAAACTATAGAACCTATATTTGCTACAGCCAGAACCCGATTCATCCCCCTTAACTGTTGTCGCTCACGTGAATTATATTGTGAAGACATATAATTGTGATAAAGTATCAATCCGAAGACCTCTTCGAAAAGTAATCTATCGGAGGTTAAAAACGGGTCTGCTTCCAAAAGCTCTTGACGCAAGCGTTGCGAATTCGGTAGTAATTGAAACCCAGATGGTACTCGATCTAAAACTCGCTCAGGCATAATTTAAAAAACCCGCACAAGAGATTTGTGCGAGAGAAGTAATTTTAGCATAACTACATATTTTTGTCACTATGGGACTCAAAATGTACTCTTGTGAAATATCAAAAAATTAGATAATATCTTTTTCTATGAGTGATCACTCTTGTGAAGCAGTTGTTGTTTCTTGTATTGATTTTAGGTTTCAGGAATATGTTGAGAATTGGGCCAGGCAAAATTTTGGGAGTAAAAACTATGACCGGGTAGCCTGGGCTGGTGGTGTCAAAAACCCCGGTTTAATTATTGGACAGATTGAAATATCCAGCCGCCTACATAGCATTAAAAAAGCAGTTTTAATAAACCATGAAGACTGTGGAGCATATGGGGAGGAAGGAACAGCAGAAAAACACGCCCAGGATTTAACAAATGCTAAAAATAGAATTAAAGAACAATTTCCAAATTTAGAAGTAGGAACATTTTATCTTCATTTAGACGGAACCTTCGGACAGGTTTAATTTTCTTTAGAAATTCTTACTAAATCTTCACCATTCATCCTATATCCAAAGTTAATAATTAATATATGCCCTCGGAAATTAGCTGGGTAAATCAAGCTGTAGTCTACCAAATTTATCCAAGAAGTTTTAAAGACAGTAATGGCGATGGAGTAGGGGATTTAAAAGGTATCATCCAAAAACTGGATTATTTAAAAGATTTAGGAATCAATACCATTTGGCTCTCACCAATTTACCCATCCCCGATGATAGATTTTGGCTATGATGTTATAGATTATAAAGATATTGATCCTATTTTTGGCTCTTTAAAAGATTTTGAGAAATTAATCAAAAAAGCTCATAAATTAGATATTAAAATCATGTTGGATTATATTCCGAATCACACTTCTTACCTACACCCTTGGTTTGTACAATCCAGCACATCTCAAGATAACCCCAAGCGGGACTTTTATATTTGGGCTGAGGGCAAAGAGGATGGTTCTCCTCCAAGTAATTGGATTTCCGTTTTTGGAGGTTCTGCCTGGGAGCTTGATGAAAA
>CAZYBP010000030.1:0-11620 GCA_964645555.1 uncultured Gammaproteobacteria bacterium | reverse complement strand
TAGATAAGGAGTTTGACGATTAATAAAACTGTTAACAGATTAATCTTTATTTTAAGTTTGGTAGGCTTGGCTGTTACGGCCTTTCTGGCCTATGAGTATATTCAAAGCGGACCAATTGTTTGTCCTATTACAGGCAGTGGTTGTGACTTGGTAAGAAACAGTACATTTTCCAAGTTGTTCGGTATTGATTTGCCCTACTTTGGTATAGCTTTTTATCTGACTACGGCCTTTATATCGGTTTGGTTGACTCATACTTACCATAGGGTAATTGACCTACTTAGGCTTTTGGCCAGTTTTTCCGCGGTTATGTTTGGGGTATATTTAACTTTTCTTGAGGCTTTTGTTATTAAAGCTTATTGTATTTGGTGTATCATATCGTTTATTGTATCTGTAATAATTTTTGGCTTATGTATGTTAGAATTTTTCAAAACACCAAAAATGACACCGAAAGCAGATGAGTAGAGAAACAAAAATACTGGGAGCAATCTTAATATTTAGTTTAGTTTTAATTATTGGGGCAGTTTTCTTGCTGGGAAAAAGTGAACAAACCCCAAATGAAGATAGCAAAAGTATTAATATTGATTATTCCAAAGGTCAAAAAATTGGCAGTGATAGCGCTAAAGTAAAGTTAGTGGAATTTTCGGATTTTCAGTGTCCGGCTTGCCAAGCCGCCCAGCCATTTGTGAAGCAGGCTATAGAGAATAAAGATAATATTCAATTTATTTACCGACATTTTCCTTTAAATCAACACGTTCATGCCCGCAAAGCAGCTAATTTTGCAGAATATGCAGCCACAGAAGGCAAGTTTTGGCCAGTACATGACAAATTATTTGAAACTCAGCAGGAATGGTCGCAACTTGCGGATGTCTCAGATTATTTTGCTAATTTAGGAACTCAATTTGGTTTAGATGGCGCAAAGATTAAAGAGGCGATTGCAAAAGATCAGTATGCTGTAAGGATCGATGAGGATATAGCTGCTGCCCGGGTTTATCGAGTAAATTCTACGCCCAGCTTTTTTCTCAACGGGCGTAAGCTAAATCTACTCAATTTTGCAGATCTTGAAAATTTGGTTGACCAAGAATTAAAAAAATAAATGTCCAATAAACAAGTTTCTTACCTAAGTAATAAAAACTTTTTTAATGGTTTAATTTTGATATTACTTGCTCATGGATTGATTTGGTTAAGAAGTAGTTACGGTAAGCTATATGGGGGGAAATTCGTGGATGAATTAGGTAAAACCCTAGCCTTTTTTGCTAGTAAGAATCCTTATCCTTTAGTCAAAGATTTTCTACAAAATACAGCAATCCCCAATTCAAAACTTTTTGGCAATTTAACTATGTGGGGAGAGTTTTTATCTGCACTGGCAATTATACTAGGGGCATCATATCTATTAATTAAGAAATCCTGGGACAATAGAGCTGCAATAGTTTTAATCTCAGGACTGTTAGGGGGAATATTTTTAAATATGGTGTTTTGGCTTTCGGCAGGATGGATGAGTCCTTCTACAGAAAGCGTAAATTTAATAATGTTTATTACACAATTGATTGGTGTTTCAGTACTAATTAAGAGTTTAAGCTTCAAATAATTATTCCCTACTAGACAAAAAAATCACTATAGTTTATTATATCCCCCATAGGGGGATTTAAATGTATAGACCTAAAGATACTCAAGAGAGAATTCTGCACCGGTTGAAAATTGCTAAAGGTCATCTGAGTAAAGTTCTTAAAATGGTAGAAGATGGTGTCTATTGTATTGATGTAATACATCAATCCCAAGCAGTCCAACGAGCGTTGGAAGAAGCAAACGGTTTAGTTTTAGAAAATCATCTGAAAACTTGTGTAGTAGATAGTATTAAAAAAGGCAAAGTGAATCCCACTGTTGAAGAGATAATGAAAGTTATAAGAAAGAGTACCAAGTGAACAATCCTAAAATAATTATTGGAGTTGTAATTACAACAGTATTACTTTTAATTGGTGCGGTATTTTTATTATCTAGTGCTCCTACGAAGCCTAAATTAGAAAAAACTAATGGAGTCAAGCTGCAAGTGTTAGAGAACAGTTTTGATTTCAAAAACATTCCATTTGGTGGAGGATTAGCAATCCATAGTTATGCCATTAAAAATATAGGTGACAAAGATTTACAGATAGCCAATTTGGCAACATCTTGTACATGTACTAAAACTTATGGGAAGACTCCTGCTGGTGCCGGACCAAAATCATCTATGAAAGGAATGTCGCAATCTTCTGGCTGGGTAGGTACTCTTAAGCCAGGAGAAAGTGGTGAGGTTGTTGCAGAATTTGATCCTACATTTCATGGACCTTCTGGGGTTGGACCAATTTCAAGAAATATTAGTTTTGAAACAAACGATCCGGATAATCCTTATGTGGAATTGTCCTTTTCAGGGACTGTAGTGAAATGATGTATTTAAACTAATATGAAAGAGAAGAGGGTCATTGATAAATCCCGCATAGCATTAATTATTTATCTTGTTAGTATATCCTTTGTTTTAGGAATGGTGACACAACAATTATTTATAGGTAAGCAGTGGATAAGATTGAATAAACCTGTTGCATCAAGTAATCCTCAGGCAATTAATTTAGAAGCTTTACAAGAACAAGTTTTACCTAAAAATGGATTTGTTTTTAAAATTCGCTGGGGAGATTTAGGTAAAAGATTGATAGAAGATGGCATAATCGATAAGAGTAAACTAACTCAAGCTTTGGTTGGTGAAGAAGGGAGTTTGTCACAGGAAATGGAAAAATACTTGGATGGTTCAAATCAAGCCCAGATTGAATTAAATGAAACTAATGCCAGATTTTGGGTAGATGTTTTATGGGGCTTAGGGTTAGCAAATAAAAACGATATCTTAGAAAAAGGTCCAATGATGGCAAACGGTGACGCTTCTAACTTTGCATCAACCGGTGGTTGGACAATTGGCGTTAAGCAACCTATGCAAATTTATAGTAAATATGAATATATTAAGCTTAACATAGAACAACAAGCTCTGGTACAAGAGATAGCGGAAGGGGTATTTCGACCTTGCTGCGGTAATTCCACGGCATTTCCTGACTGTAATCATGGTATGGCGGCTTTAGCCTTAATTGAGTTGATGGTTTCTCAAGGATTTTCCAAAGATGAAATTTATAAAACTGTTTTAGCTTTTAATTCTTATTGGTTCCCACAAACTTATTTGGATATAGCTTATCATTTTGCCAAAAATAACCGTGATTTTAAAAACGTTTCTGCATTGGAACTATTATCCAAAACATTTTCTTCCTCGCAAGGTTATCAGGCCATCAAAAGACAAATAGGGGTGATTGATTGGCCAGTCTTAAAAAGCGGAAGCAGCTGTGGGGCATAACAAATGGAAAACATATTTTTACAGACTTCTTTAATAGCAGCTTTTGTGGCCGGAATGGTGGCTCTGTTTGCGCCCTGCTGCATTACTTTTTTGCTTCCATCGTACCTTGGTTCAGTTTTTAAAGAACGGGAAAAAGTGTTACTTATGACCTTAATTTTTGGACTAGGGATTTTTGTAGTCCTTTTACCGGCAGTTTTAGGTGTAGCATTAATCTCAAAAGCTTTATTTAGATATCATGATTTAATATATCTAATAGGCGGCTGGACGATGGTGGGAGTTGCTATTACAACCTTTCTAGGGCTTAAGTTACCAATGCCTTCTTTGCCTGGACCAGGCATTGGGGGAAGGACAGATGCTTTATCCATTTTTACACTGGGTATAGTATCAGGTATTACTAGTGCTTGTTGTGCTCCGGTTTTGGTAGGTATTTTGACTTTGACTTTCTTGTCTCCTAATTTCTTCGGAGCTTTAGCAGTAGGAGGAGCATATGTTTTAGGTATGGTTACTCCTTTGCTGTTAATTTCGCTATTTTTAACAGACAAAATGCCAAAATTTACTATTTTAAGAAAACCTTTAACTACAATGGCAATTTTCGGCAAAGACTACCCTATTATTTTAGGTAATGTAGTTGCCTCGATTGTTTTTTTAATTACCGGTTTGACAGCTTTAATCTTACTTAGATTAGGAGGCTTATCTAATGAGGGGATGGAAGGGTTTACTAAGTTTATCCAAAATACAGGTAACACAGTTAACCAGGTTTTGGGGAACAACCTATTGGTAAATATTGGTTCGCTTTTCATCTTTGGTTTATTAATATATTTGGTTTGGAAAAAGTTGTAAACTAAATCTAGGAGGTGATTTTAAATGATGGGTAATTGGGGATATGGAATGATGAATTGGGTAGGTGGCTTCGGAATTCTGGCCACCGTATTTTGGTTGGTGATTTTGATTGATCTAGTTTTGGTAGGAATTTGGCTTTGGAAGCAGATTCAAAAAAAGTAGAGGAGATGAAAATCATGCTTAATGCTAAAGCTTTTGCTCATGCTGCAACGGTTGTAATTGCAGTGTTTTATGTGGCGTGTGTTGCGTTATCGTTACTTGCGCCGGATGTATTATTTGGAATTGGTAGATCTTGGATGCATTCAATTAACCTTGAATCAGTTAAGGCAGTTAATCCACCTGATTTAGGATCAATATTCTTGGGTTTTATTACGATTTCGGGACTTACTTGGATTACAACCTTTATAACTATTTGGTTATACAATCGTTGGGCAAAATAGAATTGATTTGGTTTGAAAAAACAAAAAGGAGGTTATATGACTTTAGATAAGTTAATAGTATTAACATCGGGTATTTTTGGCATAATTTTTACTTATTGGTTTTTCCTAATGAAAAAAGAGGAAGAGGTGGCTGTGTCCAAAGAAGTAGATATTACTGTTGAAGGTGGCTATAATCCGGAGGTTATTTCTATTCCCAAAGATCAAACTACTAAACTAAATTTCTTCAGGAAAGACCCTACAGATTGTTTAGAAGAAATAGTCTTAGGAGATTTTAAGATTAGGAGGACTTTACCTTTAAACAAACGAGTGAGTATAGAGATTACTCCAAAAAGAAAAGGGGAATTTATGTACTCATGCGGAATGAATATGTATCATGGCAAGATTATAGTTAGATAATATGGCTCAAATTATTAAAACGCTACCAATAAAAGGAATGCATTGTGCAAGTTGTGTCAGGCTAATTGAAAAAGCTGTAGGTAAACTTGAGGGTGTAGCTTCTTGCAATGTAAATTTGGCAACTGAAAAGGCTACTGTTACTTTTGATTCTCAAAAAGTTGATGATCAAAAGATAGCCTCGGCAGTTGCCAGTGTAGGTTATTCAGTTTTAACTGAGACAAACAAAGAAGAACAAGATAGCCAAAAGCAGGCTAAAGAAAAAGAGCTCAGAGATTTAAAGATTAAAGTTAGCGTGAGTTTAACACTTGGGTTATTAATTTTATTCGGCAGCTTTCCTTTTCTAATGAATTTTGCGCCACCCCTTTTGCAGAATTTTTTTGTGCAGTTAATACTTGCTATTCCTGTACAATTTTGGGCGGGCTGGACATTTTATTCAGCCACAATTCCGGCATTGCGGCATCGGACAGCTAATATGGATACCTTAGTGGCTATAGGAACTTCTGTAGCCTTTGGTTATTCTGCATTTGTAACTCTTTTTCCTCAAGTCATTGAAAGTATTGGATTTGAGCCTATGCCATATTTTGATGTATCTACAATAATTATTGCTTTAATTTTACTTGGTCGTTTCTTTGAAGCCCGGGCAAAGATGGGGACATCAGAGGCTATCAAGCGTCTGTTGGGATTACAAGCCAAAACTGCCCGGGTGGTAAGAAATGGTAAAGAAGTAGATATTCCTATTGAGGAGGTAGTAGTTGGTGATGTTATCAGGGTAAGGCCGGGAGAAAAGATTCCGGTTGACGGGGTAATTATTTCTGGAAGATCCTCAGTAGATGAATCTATGGTAACAGGAGAAAGTATCCCTAAAGAAAAGGGTATTAAGGATACTGTGGTTGGGGCAACCATTAATAAAACAGGTACTTTTTTATATAAAGCGACCAAAGTTGGAGCAGATACAATGCTTGCTCAGATTGTTAAGTTGGTAGCTGAGGCTCAGGGTAGTAAAGCTCCCATACAAAGATTGGCTGATATAATTTCTTCCTATTTTGTGCCGGTAGTAATTATGCTGGCAATTTTCACTTTTGTTGTCTGGTATATATTTGGGCCTCAACCTTCATTTTTGTTTGCCATGTTGAATGCAATTGCAGTTTTAATTATTGCCTGTCCTTGTGCCATGGGTTTGGCTACGCCTACAGCCATTATGGTAGGAACTGGTCTTGGTGCAGAAAATGGGATTTTAATTAAAGATGCCCAAAGTTTAGAAACTGCCCATAAAATTAACACGGTTATTTTTGATAAGACCGGAACTATTACAGAAGGTAAACCTAAAGTAACTGATTTTATGCTGATGGAAGAAATAGATAAATTAGAAGATCAATTTAAATGGAATATTCCAAAAGGAACAAATATCAGAGACTATATTTTGGGGTTAATAGTAAGTTTGGAAAAAGGTTCAGAACATACCTTATCTGAGGCAATAGTGGTTTATGGAGAAAGTAAGGATGCAAAGGAATTTAAAGCAGTAGGTTTCCAGGCTATTTCCGGTCATGGAGTAAAGGGTAAAGTAGACGGGAAAAAGGTAGTAGTTGGTACTCAAAGATTGATGGAAAAAGAAAAGGTCACAAGGTGCGCAGAATTGGATAAGGCAGCAGAAAAGTTGCAAAAACAGGCAAAAACTTTGGCCTATGTAGGAATAGAAGGGAAAAATGTTGCCTTGATTGCTATTGCAGATACTGTAAAAGAAAGTGCAGCTTTAGGCATAGAAAATTTAAAAAGAATGGGAATTGAAGCGATTTTACTAACCGGAGATCACGAGCAGGTTGCTAAAGTAATAGCTGGTCAAGTCGGGATTGAAAAGGTATTTGCTCAAGTGCTGCCGGATGAGAAAGAAGCCAAAGTGAGAGAATTACAGGCTCAAGGTAGAAAGGTGGCTATGGTAGGGGATGGAATTAATGATGCTCCTGCCTTGGCTGCTGCTGATGTTGGAATAGCTATGGGTACAGGTACGGATGTGGCAATTGAGGCAGGAGATATAACACTAGTAAATAAAGACTTAAATTCTGTTGCTGAAGCGATTAAACTATCCAAGCAAACAATGAGAACAATTAAGATGAATTTAGTGTGGGCTTTCGGGTATAATATAATCTTAATTCCAGTGGCAATGGGGGTACTTTTCCCAATTTTTCGGGTTTTACTAAATCCCATTTTTGCCTCAGCAGCAATGGCTTTGAGTTCTATATCTGTGGTAAGTAATTCGTTGTTATTGAAAAGAGTTAAGCTTAAATAAACTATGGATCTTTGGGTAGTATTTTTAACCGGTTTGACTGTAGGAGGTTTAACTTGCATGGCAGTGCAAGGGGGCCTTCTGGCCTCAATTTTAGCTGCCAGAGAAGAGCAGGATTTTCAGGAAGGCAGTCAAAGGAAACATAATGTTTTACCTATTTTGGCCTTTTTAACTACTAAATTTATTGCATATACTGTCTTGGGATTTGTCTTAGGAGCTTTTGGTGGAGCAATAGGATTATCTGATAATGCCAGGGTAGTGATGCAGCTTATAGCCGGTATATATATGCTTGCTATTGCTTTAAACTTGTTAAATATTCATCCGATCTTCCGTTATGCCGTTATTCAGCCACCAAGATTTTTAACCAGATTGGTCAGGAATACTTCCAAGAGCAAAGATTTGTTTGCCCCGGCTTTTTTAGGAGCTATGACTATTTTTATTCCTTGCGGTACTACTTTGGCCATGGAAGCTTTTGCAATTTCTTCCGGTAATGCTTTGTTAGGTGCAGCTATTATGGCAGTATTTATTTTGGGTACCTCACCTCTGTTTTTTGGCTTAGGGTTTTTGACAACCACTTTAGGTGATACCTTTAGAACCAGGTTTTTTAAAGTAGCCGGGGTATTGGTTTTCTATTTGGGGATAACTTCTGTCAATGCGGCATTAATAGTGGCAGGTTCACCTATCACTCTAAAGACTTTGGCAGATGCCTCCCCTATTCAAATAGATTTCAGCGGACAATCAGTTGAAGAAGTTGATTCAAATGTCAGCTTAGTTGATGGTGTACAAACAGCGACGATTAATGTTTATCCTGCAGGTTATAGCCCAAATCGTATTACTGTTAAAGCTGGTATACCGGTTAAACTTAACTTAGCAACAGTCGGTGGTTATGGTTGCACTTCGGCCTTTGTCATACCGCAACTGGGAATCAGTAAACGTTTGTCCAGAGATGCAGTAGATACGGTAGAATTTACTCCCAGTAAACAAGGTAAGATTACATGGACTTGTTCTATGGGAATGTATTATGGAATGATTGAAGTAATCTAAAGGTAAAAACATGATAAAAAAGAAATTTAAAATTGAAGGTATGCATTGTAACTCTTGTGCCTTAAGTATAGATATGGATCTGGAAGACCTAGAAGGAATTAAAAAGGCCCAAACAAGTTATGCAAAGTCAGAGTTAGAGGTGGAATTTGAGCCTGAGACGGTAGATGATAATAAAATTTTAGAAAGTGTTAAAAAGACTGGCTATACAGCTAAACCCTTGTAAGATATACTCAGATTAGTCCCCATTATGGATTTTGACATAGAAAAAGAATTTACAATTTTTTCTGATGTGTTACAAAAACGCCCTGAAATAAACGCAGACACATTAAAAAAAGACCTTAAAAATTACTACCTCCCCTATATCCAAAAACTAATTAATTTAAAGCAACAAAAAGGAAGCAGTGATGGAATTATTATTGGAGTATCTGCCATCCAAGGTGTGGGTAAAACTACCCAGGGTGAAATTTTAGAAGTTTTACTTAACTACTTAGGGTTCTCGTCAGTTAGTCTTTCTATTGACGATCACTATATTAGCCATGAGCAGCTTAATCAATTGAGGGAAAAAGATCCCCGCTATATCAGAAGAGGAGTGACTCATGATATTTCCTTGGCTATAGAGAACCTAACTGACTTGAAAAAAATGTCAGAAGGGCAGGAAGTTAAAATTCCCATGTATGACAAGGGAGCTTTTGATGGGGACGGAGACCGGGATGGCTGGAAAAATGTTACTAAAAAGCCTGATTTTATTTTTTATGACGGCTGGATGTTGGGAGCAAGAAGGGTAGAAGATGAGAGTGTGTTCGAAAGTGGTCTGCCAGCTTTAGATGCTTCTGAACATATCGAATTTGCCAAAGATATTAATAAAAAGTTAGATGAATACTTGCCTCTTTGGGAGTTATTTGATTTTTTGACAGTATTATATGTTCCGGATTATCAAATTTCTTTGAAATGGCGGGATCAGGCAGAAGATAGATTACGTGCTGAAGGTAAAGGGATGAACCATGAAGAAATCAAGGAATTTATTTACTACTTTTGGCGCTCAGTCCACCCGGCAATTCATATTAAAAATTTGGCTCATGATGAAATACATACTAATCAAGTAGTAGTTATTAATGATGATCATACTGTCAAGGAAGTTTTGACCCCACAAGAAGCAAAGATTAAATATCCCTAATTTAGCCTTGCAATCTTTTAACTAAATAGGTACGCTTGTAATACTCTATATGTATGATTTGATTTCTATTGGTGATACGGTCGTGGATACAATGATTCCCCTGATTGATGCCGAAGTGGTGGAATCAAATGGCGTAAGGCTGTTAGGTTTGCCTTACGGTGTAAAAGTGCCTGTTAATGAGGCAACTTCAATGGTTGGAGGGAATGCTGCTAATAATGCTATTGGGTCTGCTAGGCTAGGACTCAAGACTGCTATTTATACTAATGTGGGTAATAAAGACCAAGATGAATGGGATAACAGGATTATTGCCAAATTCAAAAAGGAGAAAGTAGATACAAGATATGTTGTGGAGACACAACATCTACCTTCAAATCACAACATAGTCTTAAATTTTAAAGGAGAAAGAACTATTTTGGTTCATCATCAACCTTGGGAATTTAATTTGCCTGATTTGGATAAAACCAGATGGGTTTATCTAACTTCGATGTCTCCTTCATATACAGACTCCAAGGTTTTGGACCAGCTTGTAAATTATGTAGAAAGATCTGGAGCAAAATTAGCTTACCAGCCGGGTACTTTCCAATTAAAAATGGGTTCTAAAAAAAATGCCAAGATTTTAGTATTATCCCAGATTCTCATTGTTAATTTAGAAGAAGCAAAGGATTTTTTGGGAATAAATAATGGAGAGAATGTGAGTTTAAAAAAGCTGCTTTTGGGGTTGGTGAATTTAGGGCCAAAAATGGTTGTGGTAACAGATGGAAATAATGGTTCATATGGTTTTGATGGGGAAAGTTTTTATCAAATAAAAGTTTTTCCAGCTGATGTTTTGGAGATGACTGGGGCCGGGGATGCATATGCTACAGGACTGGTGGCTGGATTAATTTACGGGAGAGACTTGCCTGAGGCTATGAGGTGGGGGGCTGCCAATGGGGCCTCTGTGATAGAACAGATTGGTCCCCAGGCAGGACTTTTGACATATAACAAAATGCAGGAAAAACTCAAGGAAAATTCTAAAATAGCCGCCAAAGATTTTTAACCTTTTACCATATTTTTTAGAGAGTATTCAAACGTAGCATCTACTTTTTTGTGTGGATTAAAGATATCTTTAGGATCAAATATTTGTTTTACCTCTTTCATAAGTTGGTAAACCTGCTCTCCAAACATCTGCCTTAAATAAGGTCCCCTAACCATACCATCATTGTGCTCACCTGCCATAGAGCCTTTATACTCAAAAACCAGATTAAATACTTTTTCCATAAGTTCCGGAATAATAGCTCTCACATCTTCCCTTGTTAGATCCATTAATGGAATAATATGGAAATTGCCATCTCCTATATGTCCGGCTAATGTATACACCATTTTATCTTTGTAGGGAGCAATTGTCTCATTTAATTTGGGTAGGAATTGAGGTAAATATTCAGGTTTAACAATGACATCATCAATAAATGAAGAGGCTTTCAGTCCTTTTGAATATTTCATTAGCAGTCCAAAACTTTTGTGGCGGATTAACCAATATTTTTCCTGGGCTTTATCTGATTTTTTGATTTCTGCCTTTAAATTAAAAGATTTCAAAGTCTCCATTGCTGTTTGTGCTTTTTGTAAGGCTTCATCTTTTTCATCTGAGGTAAAGTTGGCCAAAAGTACTAAGTTAGGTAACCGATTTTGTCTATTTTGGATCTTTTCTGGCAAGAGATTAAAATATGCAGATATTCTGTCGCTATGCTTGAAATTTTTTGTTAAGTCCCAGGCATGATCTGCTGCTAGTTTTAAAGTCTGGTCATCAAAACACTCAAAGCTTTCGGGTTTATGCTCCAAAACTTTTTGCACAACAGTATCAAGTTCTGATAAATTCGGCAAAGAGATAACGAGTAAAACCTGATGTTTCTTAGGTTTGATTAATTTGAATTTAATTTCCGTAATAATCCCCAAAGTCCCTTGGGAGCCGATAATTAATTTGCTTAAATCAAAATTTTCACCATCCCAAACATCCCAAAGGTCAAAGCCGGTGGAATTTTTGGAAGTTTGGGGTCTGGCTTGTTTAATAAGTTTTTCATTTTCATAAATTAAGTCAAAAATGTCTTTAT
>CAZYBP010000029.1:0-12414 GCA_964645555.1 uncultured Gammaproteobacteria bacterium | reverse complement strand
CCTGAGCCAGGATCAAACTCTCAAAAAGAAATTGACAAGAAACTCTTGTCAAATTTAAAACCCACCACTCTTTTGGCATCAAAAAACCAACCTTTCGGTTGGTTCATTTACGCCGAAGAGTAGTATATAAATCTTCGGTTGTTAATGTGCGTTTGAAGTAGTATTCTTTGTTAGAACTTTCTCCTTTTTTCCCCAAAAAATCTATCACTAGACTTCGTGAGTAAAAAGTATTTTAACTCAAAGCCCCCAAATCTGTCAACCAGGAAATGTAGGTGAGCTATTTATGGAATTTAATATCCTCTATTACCTGATATAAAACTATCCCCAAAGAAACCATTACATTTAAGGAAATATTGACCCCGAACATGGGAATTTCCACAATTCCATCACAAATATCTAATACTTCTTTTGAGACTCCGTAAGTTTCATTTCCCACTATCAAACAGACAGGCAGTTTATATTCAAACTTATCATATGGAACACTTTTCTTACTCTGTTCTACTGCAACCACCTGCAAATTTGAAATTTTCAACTTTAAATTTGAAATTGCAGTTTTTGCGTCAGCAAAATACTCCCACTCCACCCACTCAGTAGTGTTAATAGAGGCTTTTTTAATCCTGGGATTAGGCGGAGTTTCTGTCTTGCCGCAGAGGTAAATCTTTTTAGCTGCTACAGCATCAGCCAGCCTAAAAATAGACCCTATATTGTATGTATCCAGCACATTATCCAAAACAATATATATTTCCTGTTTTTTAATCTGATGACTGATAGCTGAGGACTGAGTGCTTCTTAGCTGTTTTGCATTTAGTTTAACCATAACGGGAATATACCAAATTTTCCAACAGCTAGCAAAAAAGCCACAAAAAATCTCCGTCTTGTAGAAGAAGGAGATTTCGAGTATAATATTTAGATAGGCCTATATATGTTCACCGAAGCTAGCCTTGGAAACGGCAAATTTCCAAATCCGGATATTCATGGTATAACAAAAAATTTTCTTAGTCAAGGGGCTACCCACCTACGAAGTCTTGCACAAAATTTGAAGGATAGGGTGAACGGTATTTTTGATATTACCCCATCAACATCTAGACGACACCTAATCCAAGGTGGCGCAGTATTGGCAACAGCTATTATCTTAGAATCACAAGGCATTAATGTATTTCCTGCACCCAAGAAGGCAGCAGCCAAAGATGGTGGCGGAGATGGTGGACCAGAGAGCATTCCCCCACCTCCCGAAATTATTACCATTCCAGACTTATATCAGATAAAAGATTATATTGCTGGAGGAGAATTTTTAGATTTAGATGCTGAACTCAAAAACAGAGCCTTTATCTATCCATCAGAAGTTCCTTTTGTCTTATCTACTTCCACTTACCAGAACCTGATTGCTGAACTAGTCGAGCAAGGAATTAATGATCCCACTCCCGCTCAAATCTATCAGTTGGCTACCGATGGACGATATGACGCTTTGCTTAACCTGGAACCTACTCAAGTAGCTTTTGTGGAGAATGATCGAATTTATGCAATGAGCGGAGACGCTAAAACGGGTAAGGCACAAACCTTTCTTCTAACTCAAGACGGTCCTGAATTAATTACCTATCCGGACAATACCTACTATAGACCTCCTCTTAAATGGTCTAATGATAGAGGTATAGTTGGAACAGATGGGTATAAAATTACCCACCAATTTGATCCTAATTCTGGCCAATGGAATGAATTAAAAGACTATGTTGCCCTAGGGACTCCTCAACAAAGAATTAACAAAAGTCTGCTTCAAGCCCTTGAAGAGCCTATTGTTTCACCACAAGGAGAAACTATTTTTAACTACTTTAATCTTGATCGCAGCGAGGTAGACTATTATATCCAAACTGGCAACGATCAAGGATTAAAGTCTTTTCAAGTATTAAAAGATGCTAATGGAAATCCTGCATTTTTTATTACCACCAAAGGCACTGCAGGAATAATTAATCCAAATAATGTTCAAGATATTAAATCGGCAGTTAATAGATTAAATGAGATTGATCCAACAATTATTAGATCTATAGCCGACAGAGGAGGATTGAGAATAATATCTAATTGGCTTTTTTTAGACCATTACAACGTAAAACCAAGCTCATATTCTTTTGTAACAGATTTAGGATTAATAGAGGTACCTGATAGGGTTATAGGAAGAGTCGGAATGAGCAACTTTATGGAGGTATTATTAGAAGAACCTCGCCATATGTATAATATGAGACACCTTGTAAGTGATGGTGGTTCTAAATGGGTTTATCAAGCCCCCGACCAGCTTGCTGACAAAACTGGTATCGATAAAGGCCGTTTCGAAATCGAATGGGCAAAGGCAAACGCACAACGACTTACCCCTAGAGAGTTAGATGCATTCATTAGAGCTGGAAATAGTACAATAGCTAATTATAGTTCTTCTCTACTTGCACATGTCCCCTAACAGTCTCTACCCGTTGACTCTCAATTACATACATTCTAAACTAAAAGTATGGATCAACCATCTGCCGTTGATACTCCCAAAGCGAGCGTCTTAATACCTGAAAAAAAAGGCATTCTAAATAAATTCTTAAATCGAAGATTTCTCCTTTTTTCATCTTTAATCACCCTTATCTTAATAATAACCATTCTACTAAACTATCTAGGTATAATTACACTTAAAACTTACTCCCCTTTATTCTCTTTTCTGCCTACTAAAATACCTATCCTAGCTCAAGTTGGAAATAAACTTATCACTTCAGAGGATTTAAAAGAACAATTCCGGTTGACCCGTGGATACTATGCTCAAACAGATATTGCAAAGCCTGATATAAACCAAAATATTTTTAATGAGTTGCTTGAGCAAGAAATTATAAAACAGGAAGCAATAAAATTAGGTATCACAGTAAGCAACTCAGAAATAGACACACAGCAAAATATACTTATCCAACAAGCAGGCGGCCAGGATAAATACACAAATATCATAAAAGGTAACAATTGGAGCTTAGATGACCAAAGAAATAAAATAACTTTCACAATTTTAAAGGATAAATTAGCTGTTAAAGTTACATCATGGCGGGTAATTGATGGAATAAGCGCCTATTTGGATCCGCTAGAGAAGAGTTACCCTTCCAAAAAAGAGGTTGTCACAACTACTTTGCTAAAAGCTGGAAATTCATTATCGAAACAAGCATCTGTCTCCGCTGCAACAACAGAAGCTGCAAAAGGACAGACAGTGATTAAAAACTTCGGCAAAGTAGAAGGAAAAAGAGTTAAAAAGAAAGATGATTTAGATAAAAAAATCCTTGAGGGAGTGTTTAAGACAAACAAAGGACAAATTAGTCCTGTTTTAATTAGTGAATCTGGAGGTAGCTTTTGGATAGTTAGAATTATTGATAGCAATGATACAAGTTATTCTAACTATCAAGAATGGTTAGAAATCAAAATGAAAGAATATGTTAAAAAATATATTTAATTTTTTGTTGATTGTTTTTTTTGGAACATTATCTTTTCTGATTAGCCCAAAAATCACTGAAGCTGCTCCTGCCTGTCCAAGCGGTTCTGGCTATTGGTGCCCAGCCCAAAATACTTGCGTACCAACAAATTATGGTGACGGCTTTTCAATTGATGGGACTATATCAACTCCAGGCACTATGACTACTGGCTCAACCATTACTATTACGGCTAACGCTTCTTCTTGCTCTTCAGTCTCCTGCCTACTTAGATCAAGCTCAACAACTATTAATTGGCCAACAAATACTTATAGTATTCCTAACCTTGGCTGTAGCCCAAGTGGCCAATGCAATGACGATTACACAGTAACAGCTACCTCTAATGATCCCAACTGCATTAATCCTCCAAGCCAAACAATTAGGGGTTCTGGAGCAAACGGAGGGCCCCCTCTTAGTGCTAACTTTTCTTTCTCCTGCCAAATACCAACCTGTAAATGTGATGCAATCAACCAAGCTAATATTTGCGATGGATCAAGCTATAGCTATACTTGTTCTAATGGTTTAACTGCAAGTTGTACAGGCACTAAAACTTGTTCTTCAGGAGAATTCTGCAATACCTCCAACAATCAATGTAGCTCCTGTACTTGTGAGTCTCCCTCTAGTTATACCTGTGGACAATACTATGCAAATTCTTGTGGCACAGCTAATACTTGCGGACCAGGTGCCTCTTGCCAATCAGGCTCTAGTTGTAACGGCTCGAGTTGCAGTTCAAGTACGCAGCCCGCGTGTACGGTTAGTGCTAATGTAAACAGTCAAAAATCCTCTAGCTGTAGTAATGGCAGCGATGTCAGTGCAACTATTACACCAAAAAATATCTCTTCAATTGCTAAAACAGTCTGGACATTAAATGGATATCAATTAGGTGATCCTAGTCCTTTAAATACAACTTCTAGGAATTTAGCCTGTGTGGGCTATGGCTTTGGTCTAAATTTAAATACTCAGGTACAAAATCCAGCAGGTACTACTGTTGCCCAATGCAGTACTTCTTTTGATAACCCTGCTCCTAATACTACTCCTCCTCCAGCCAGCGGTACAGGTAGCCAACAAGGAAATTTAGGTTCTCTTAGCGTCTCAGCTAATCCAGGCTGCAACGGGGATGGCTCAACAGCCCATGTTGATATTAGCTGGAATTCTGTACCAGGAGCCAGTTATTACGAGGTGTGGAGAAGGTTTATGAATAGTCAAAGCAAGCATTACTGTATGAAAGGACGAGCTTTAGAAGGTGGTAGTCCTACCTGTGATATTGATGAAAAGATTACTGGCACAGGTTATAGAGATGAGTGGCCTCAAATTTATGCCCCAGATGGTAGTGCTAATTCGATTTCCTACCTTGTTAAAGCCTGTACCCAGGATCGAAACTGCTTTGTCAATTACTCTCAAACTTATGTCTCTCCTGAAATTAACCTGACACAACATTGTCTGGCTGATTTGGTAGTTACTGACACTAATGATTCTCCTGCTACTATTACACCAGGTCAATCAATAAGCTTATCGGGCATAGTCAGAAATCAAGGTTTAGGAGCAAAAGCTTCACCTTCTTTGACCCGTCTTTTCATAAATAACGTAATGATATCTGACTCTTATGCCACCAACAATACAATCGACTATAATAGCTCACGTTCTGTTAACTGGACAGTTACTAACCCACCTTCCCTTCTAATAGGCACCAACGGCTTTAGAATCTGTGCTGATAGTACTAATACTGCGGCAGAAACTAACGAAGGCAACAATTGCACTTATTCTAATTTCCAAGTAACATCTGCCTGTGACTCCAATCGTATAGGCACAAATCAATTACTTGGTTGCTATTGGAACAAAGGTAGCAACGTAAGCTTTACATCTGACTTTCCATCAGCTGTGACTGTTAACTCTCCTAGTGTCCAACTTTCCAATCCTGTACCTGACACAGCTGTAGTACTAGATCAAAATTGGAGCAGTTCAGCTCCTGCAACAGGCGTAACAACTGATAATTTCTCTGCAAAATGGAGAGGCACATTTACTTTTAAAAAAGGTACTTACACTTTCTATGCCAGATCAGATGATGGTATGAAAGTAAAAATTAACGGGGTTTATGTTGTAAATGGCTGGCCATGGCCACCACCTTACAATCCTTATGCTTACGTTGACTATACCTTTACTGACACCAACCGTTTTTCAGTACCAATAGAAGTTGAATACTTTGAAAATTCTGGTGGTGCTAATGTCCACTTGGAATGGACATATACCCCTGCTCTGGATTCTTCTCCTTGGGTTCAGTTTAATGGAGATATACATTCTAATACTAATATTAACCTGCCAACAGCCGGGCAATGAAAATGAAACATAAAATATTAATCACAACCTATATAGCTTCTGTTTTATTAGCCTTGGTGTTCCTCCTAACTACTAATCAAAAGATGATGCTAATTTATGCTGCAGCGAGTGGAGTTTGTTCTATCCCAACAGGCACTACTCCAGCCGTGGCTACAGGACTGCTGTCTACACCAAATCTGTCCAGAAGCCTCCTGACTTCTTCTGGGGCTTGTGCTATAGATCCGAAAGCTGCTTTTGCTCCTTATAAAATACCCTCTTATGATGACTTAAAATCTCTTTATTATACTCAATCAAAAAATAGTAAAAGTACTCTGAGTTCCTTATCATCTAGCACTAGTTTTAGCGGGAATAAACTCTATTTGGCAAATAGTGATCTAAATGTTAGCGGCACACCGGGAGGTAGCGGAACACAAGTAATTTTTGTGGATGGTAACTTAAACTTTACTAGTACAAATTATACTTATGGCACTCCTTTAACGGGAACCGTCTTTGTAGTCAAAGGTAACGTCAACATATCTGCAGATATCACAAGAATTGACGCCATAATCATCTCTTCCGGTATCATCTACACAGCTGCAGCTAGCGGCTCTTGTACTCTTGGCTCCGTAACAGCTTCTCCGCTGATTGTCAATGGTAGTTTGATCTCAATCAATCAAGACAACAATGTAACTGTGCCCATTAATTTTTGCCGGACTTTAGACCCCAATAATGTTGCTGTCAATAATACAAATAGTCCTGCTGAAAAGGTTAATCAACAGCCTAAATATTTAGTGATTTTAAGAGATCTTTTTTCTGACACTTTACAAAAATGGTCAGAGATAGATGCAAATACTCCCTATTTTAGCTCAGTTAGCACACCTGCACCTGTTCCAACTCTAACACCAACACCAACTCTAACACCAACACCAACACCAACACCTATAACATATACTATAGTCTCAGGTTTTTCCGACACTCAAGGCACTAATAATTGGTACTATTACTACCGCCAAAACGGCAGCATTAATCCCCTGGTATATGCCACTGATAATATGACTCAATACGTGGGACCCAACTGGAATGCCGGTTCCTGGTCCTGGGGAGCTATTACTTCAAACTATATTGCTGCCGGAGACGGAGACCGTTACCTAATTTACTGGAAAGCTCCTGCCAAAGGTACGGCAACCATGACTGTTACTCAAACACACCAAAACTGGAGTAGCGATGGAGATGGTTACTACCTGGGAGTTTCTTACTCTCCTGCAGTTGGCCAATTCCCCCAAACTAATATCCAGCAAGTATACGGGGGAGGAAACGATCAGAGTACTAAAACCTTAACGCTGACTCAACAGATGCAGGGAAATGGCGATACGCTAGTTTACAGTTTAAATCCCAATAGCAGTGCCTATCACGATGATGCCAATTACACTATCAGTATAAGCTTTACAGTAAATTAATCATCAATGGCACCGAAACTACAATCAAAAACACGTGGTTTTACCCTCATTGAACTTTTAGTAGTTATAAGTATTATTGCTGTTTTGTCTACTATTGGAATAACTACTTATCAAGGTATGACCTCTAAGGCCCGGGATAGTATCAGGAAAAATGACCTTAATAAATTGTCTACTGCCTTGGAGCTGTATTTTCAAAAGAATAATCAATACATTCCACCAGCTAATAATACTGATCCAGATAATTGCAGCAGAGACACTTCAACATTTTATAATCTAATCACCCCCTTTATGTCAGGAGGGGTACCAATAGATCCCAAAACTGGAGCTAATTATTGTTATATTGCTGTCAATAATGGCCAATCATATCGTCTCTTTGCGAAAGTGGACAATTGCTCAAACTCTGGTAACTTAGCTTGCACTAACACTGACTATAATTACAGTGTCGTTTCATCTGATTTAGTACCCATATCAACTAACGAAGTACTCGCTACCCCAACCCCCACACCAAGTGCAACACCGGGGCCAACCTCAACACCAACAGCTACTCCTACACCCACACCCACTCCTACAGCTACTCCTGGCCCATTGATGGATAGGCTACTGGCTTACTGGAGAATGGATGAGACTTCAGGGACAAGAGTTGATTCGATAGGAAGTAATAATTTAACAAATAATGGTACTGTTACCTATGCTGATGGTAAACAAGGCAATGCTGCTGCATTTAGTGGCTCTAACTATTTTACAGCCGCCAATAATCCTTCTTTACAATCCGGGGATATAGATTTTACTATTGCTGGATGGTTTTATCTAACCTCTAAAACCGGTTGGAAAGAGTTTATAGTCAAAGGCTCTGAATATGTTTTAGAGTATAACCCTGATGTTGATAGGTTTAGATTTACAACAGCTGCAGGAACTAATCGGGTCCTGGCTAATGATTTTGGTTCCCCTTCTTTAAATACTTGGTATTTTATTGTAGCCTGGCATGATTCTGGAGCCAATACCATAAACATTCAAATCAACAATGGTACAGCCAACAGTACTGCTACCACTACCCCCATTACTGCTGGAGCTGCTGATCTTTATGTTGGTGCCCAAGCAGGTCCTACCAATTATATGGCTGGCAGAATTGATGAATTGGGCTTTTGGGGAAAAGTACTCACAACTAGCGAAAAAACCACTTTATTTAACGGCGGTAATGGTATGAGAGTAGCCAATTTACCCAATTCTGGTCAAGCAGTAGCAGGAATTTCTACTTTTAACAATATCTTTAGCCAACTAAATAATGTAGTTAAACAACTTTTAAAATAATTATTTACCAAAATTTCTTTTTTGGTTTTGATACCAACTAATAGCCTTCTCTAATTCTTTCTTATCGAAGTCCGGCCAAAGAACTGTAGTAAAATAAAATTCTGAATAGGCTGTTTGCCAAAGCAGAAAATTGGATAATCTGCTCCTGCCACCTGTTCTAATTACCAATTCCGGATCAGGTTGGCCGTTAGTATACAGATGTTTTTCTATTAATTGTTCGTTTATTCTTTTTATATCAATCCCTGTTTTAACAATCTCCTTAATGGCTTTAACCAGTTCCTTTTTACTCCCATAATTTAAGGCAATATTTAACTTAATTGATTCATTTTTAATGTAAGTTTTTTTAATTTGATTGATGATTTTTTTAACAGTTGAAGGCAGGCCTTCTATTTCTCCTAAAATGGTGACACTTACTCCTTTTTGTATCATCTTTCTTAGTCTGCTGTGATAACCTTTTCTGATTAAATTGAACAACCCTAGTACTTCTCTTTTTGCCCGCTCCTGGATGTTTTCTGTAGACAAAGCATAAACAGTAATGGTTTTTACCCCTAATTTTTCAGCCGCCGCCACCATATTCTCTAAAGCTTCTGCCCCTTTTTCATGACCTTTGATATCAGGCAAATTATGTGCCCTGGCCCACCTTCTATTACCATCCATGATAATGGCAATATGTTGAGGGATAATGTTATTTAGACCTTTCTTAATCTTAACCATATACTTGTATTTTAGTCTTAATTTTAAAATCCAAATTTAAAATTGAAAATTATTTAGTTCTATAAACTAAGTAGCTAGTCATTTCCTCCAGTAAGCTAACCATTTTATCATCTTTGACAATTTCAGGTATTAATCTCTTTGCTTTAGCTGTATATTTTAAGACCTGAGTTTTTGCCTGTTTAACCGACTGTACTTCCCCATCCAAAATATCATCACGAATTTGAAAAGCTATACCTAAATTTTCTCCAAATTCTTCTAATCTTTTAATCAGCCCCTCATCGGCCCCTGCCAAAATTGCTCCAATCTGTAGCGGACCTGCAATAGTATATCTGGCTGTTTTAAGCTTCATGATAGTTAAGGCATCTCCTCTTTGAATATCAAGCATCTGACCTATGGTAGTATCAACCAAAACTTCTGATAGTTTTTTAATTACTTTATTTTTTGTTTTGTCTGGAAAATTACTTCCTGTAATAATTTTTATTGATAGGAAAAACCCGTAATCTGCTAAACTGATAGCTTGGGATATACCATAGTGATCTCCTCCCAAAGCTTGATATAGAGAATGCCGGCCTCGTCTTTTAGGGCTTTTATCAATAATATCATCGTGGGCTAAAATACAGGCATGCAAGATTTCATAAGCTCCAGCTAACCTTAAAATCTCCCCATTTTTTTTACCTCCAGCGATTTTATAACCTAGTATCATTAGTGCTCCTCTTAGCTTTTTACCTCCCGCATTAGCTTCAATGAAAGCTTTAATTAATGAAGAAAGAGTCGGGGTAAATTTTTTAACTTCTTTTGCAAAATCTTTCAATAACAATTGCTGTTTTTGTTCTATGTCTTTGGCATTTATTTTTAAAAAATCCTCAAATTTCATTGCCTAAATGTACCATATTTAGTATACGATCTGCATCTTTACCCCATTTTTGATAGAATTGACCCGCATGAAAAAGAAAATATCGTTGAGGAAGTTTAATTCTGCTGAAGAAAAAAGACAGTATTTAGAAAAACAGTTAAAAATAAGCTTAGATGATATTGATAAGTTTAGTTTTACCGAGGAACAGGTTAAAGGCAGAAATATTGAAAACTTAATTGGTGCCACGCAAATCCCTTTAGGGATAGCTGGTCCGATCAAAGTTCAAAGTTCAACCTTGCCTGCCGGCAGGCAGAAGTTCAAAGTTCAAAGTTATTTTATACCACTGGCAACAACTGAGGGAGCCTTGGTAGCATCAGCTTCAAGGGGTTGCAAAGCGATTTCTGAAAGTGGCGGAGCTTATGTTGAAGTTGAGACAGTAGGACCCAGCCGTGGCTCTCTCTTTGTTACTTCAGGCATTAAACAATCCCGTCAACTTTTAAACTGGCTGGAGAAAAACTTTACTCAAATTGCCAAAATTGCCCAGTCTCAATCTTCCCATTGTAAACTATTAAAAATCGATTCTTCTTTGGCAGGCAGAAATCTTTTCCTTAGATTTTCCTATGATACTTCAGATGCCATGGGAATGAATATGGTTACCATTGCCAACACCCAGGTTGCATCCTTCTTAGAGAAGAAATTTAATATTAAATGCGTATCTGTAGCCGGAAATTTTGATATAGACAAAAAACCAGCTTGGCTGAATTTCATCTTGGGGCGGGGCAAAAAAGTTTGGGCAGAAGCTACCATAAAAAAAGAAGTGGTCAATACAGTTTTAAAAACTACACCCCAAAATTTAGCTGAAGTAGTTTATAGAAAATGCCAAATAGGCTCTGCTTTAGCCGGCTCTTTGGGGTTTAATGCCCACTACGCTAATGTGGTGGCAGCTATATTTGCCGCCACCGGTCAGGATTTGGCTCATGTGGTAGAAGGCAGTCTGGGCATTACCACAGCAGAGGTGACTAAACAAAATGATTTATATTTTTCCATTTATCTACCTTCTCTCATGTGTGGTACTGTTGGAGGCGGCACGCACTTACCTTCTCAACAAGCAGCACTCAATTTGATGGGTATTAAAGGCCCAGGAGATAGTATAAAATACGCCCAAATTCTCGCTTCTGCTATACTGGCTGTAGAATTATCACTGATGGCTAGTTTAGCTGAAGGCTCATTGGCAAAAGCTCACCAGAAGTTAGGTAGAAAAGGCAAGTGAAATGGTAGGCATAGTTTCATACGGAGCATACATTCCAAAATTTAGAATAAAACCATCCCAAATTGCTCAAGCTTGGGGCAAGCAAGCAGATGAAGTGGAAAAATCTCTTGGGGTTTTTGAGAAAGCTGTTGCCTCAGTTGACGAGGATGCTGTCACCTTAGCTATAGAAGCTGCATTAAATGCTTTAAGTAACGGCCAAATTGACCCTTTAAAAATTGGGGCTATTACCATTGGCTCAGAATCTCATCCTTATGCTGTCAAACCCTCCTCTACGGTCGTAGCCGGAATTTTGGGCTTGCCTGAGCAGTTATTGGCTGCGGATTTGGAGTTTGCCTGCAAAGCCGGTACCGCAGGTATTCAACTTCTATCCGGACTGGTAGGAAAAAATGGCAAATATGCCTTAGCTATTGGTTCTGATGTTGCTCAATCAAAACCTTCGGATGTCTTGGAGTATACAGCCGGCTCTGCTGCAGCTGCTTTGGTTTTAGGAAAAAATAATACTGTGGCCAATATCTTGGATTTTACTTCCTTTTCTTCTGATACTCCTGATTTTTGGAGAAAAGATACGGAGAAATTCCCTTCCCATGCCGGCAGGTTCACTGGTTCCCCTTCTTACTTTGCCCATGTGTTAGGCGCCTCAGAACTCCTACTTAAAAAAACAAGAATGAAACCAGCTGATTTTGATCATGCTGTTTTTCATATGCCCAATGCCAAGTTTCCCAAAGAAGCTGCCAAAAGATTAGGTTTTATCCCTACTCAAATTACCCCCGGCTTTGTTGTAGAACAAATTGGTAACCCCTACTCTGCCTCTTCTATGGTTGGACTTTGTGCCACTTTGGATATTGCCAAGGCAGGAGATAAAATTTTTATGTGTTCTTATGGTTCAGGTGCAGGTTCAGATGCTTTTGTATTTGAAGTAACACAAGAAATTAAAAGACACCAAACCTTAAATAAAACAACTGTAGCCAAACAAATTAAAAACAAAACTTATATAGACTATTCACTTATTGCAAAAAATATACTTACTAA
>CAZYBP010000028.1:0-13038 GCA_964645555.1 uncultured Gammaproteobacteria bacterium | reverse complement strand
CTGTTATTGCCTATTCTAACGGTCATAAATATGCTGTAAGGATACCAAAAAAACTAAAACGGCAAATTCAGGAAATCTTCCGTTTGCATGGTTTTACCAAACTGTTTATCTATTGGTTATTCTCCGTAGGCATTTACCATCTACTGACCACTCTGAAAGAAAAATCAGAGGTAGTTATAGACACAGAATATCCGGGTAAAGATAAAATAATCAGCTCCTTTCTGCTACCCTTTTTGGAAAAGAACTACTTGCCAGCACACTATATTAGCTTTGCCAGAATTGGCAACAGACCCCCTGCGCATTATGCAGCCAAGAATGTTTTTGATAAAAAAATTCCGCCAAATAGAATATTGTCCCTAGAAGATATTATTAAAGCATTAAAAAAGACCGATGGGCGTTTAAGAGAATGTCTTTCAACTCTGGTCGACGCTCAGGCTCGGTCTATAAATAGAAGGTATCATAAAGGTTCTAAAAAGTCAAGGAGAACAAGATGACAAAGCGTCAACTACAATCCGGTTTTATCAGAATAACCAAGAAGAGCTTGATTATGGGTCTAATAGCTCTCTTAATCTTCACAGGCTCAGGGTTATATCTTTTAATGAAGGCTAAATCCGCTCAAGCCTCTTGGTATGATGACAACTGGGCCTACAGAAAAGCCATATCCGTGACAATCAGCTCTTCATCCGCGGATATCACAAATCTAGAAACATTACTGACTATTGATACCACAGGTATTACAGCTAAATTACAAACAAACTGTGAAGATTTAAGGTTTACTAACCAATCAGGTAAACTTTTGCCATATTACATAGATACCTGTTCTGATAACTCTGCAACAAACAAAGTCTGGGTAATGGCAGATTTAGTACCCAAAAATACTACAACCTACACTTTATATATGTATTATGGTAATCCTGCAGCCACATCTGCCTCAGACTCCACTAAATTTAGGTTATTTAATGGTTTAGTAGGATATTGGTCTATGAATGAATCATCCTGGAATGGAACAAGTGGAGAAGTTAAAGATTCATCTGTTAATGGGAATAATGGAGTATCTTCTTGTACGGGAGGCGGTTGCACCGTTCCTTCTACTACAACAGCAAAATATACTAATGGCGGCAGCTTTGACGGAACTCAAGATTATGCCACTATGGGAGATATTAATGCTTTTGACGGGTTAACAAAAGTTACGGTGTCTGTATGGGCAAAGTGGAGCGGTTCTGTAGGAGGTCTTTCTGCAGAGAAATCGCTGGCAAGAAAGCAAGGCGCCACTGGTGTTTTCGCCTTAGGAGGTGGTTGGGCAGCCGGTAAAGCAAAATTCTGGGTTAACGACGGCACTTGGAAGAGTTCGAATGACAGCACAACAAGAATAGACGACGGCAGCTGGCACCATATTGTGGGCATATACGATGCTTCCACTATTAGGATCTACATAGATGGGGTTCAAGAAAATTCAAATAGCATAGGAACCACAACCCTAAGCTCCACAAATGATCCATTCTCTATAGGGTCATACAATAATGGAACTAACTTCGTAGAATTCTGGAATGGCATAATTGATGATACTCGTATCTACAACCGCGCTCTTTCTGCAGATGAAATAACCCAGCTTTATCAAAACCCAGGTACTATTGCCTCAACTGCTAATGCAACAGTTAAACCCTCAACCTCATTTGCTTCAGAGGAAAAAGGACCGGGGCCACTGGCCTATTGGTCCTTTGATGATGGGACTGGTACTAATGCTCAGGATTCTACCACTAATAATAACGACGGAACCGTAGATGGTGCTACCTGGCAAACAGAGGATCAGTGTGTTTCCGGCAAATGCCTCTACTTTGATGGAAGTACAAGCTATGTAGATGCAGGAAATAGTTCAAATTTACAAATTACTTCAACGATTACTGTGGGTGCTTGGGTTAAATTTAATACTATCCCCTCAGGAGCGACAACCTACAGTATCGTATCTAAAAATGAGGCTGGGGGATATGGACTAATTGCTAATGAAGCATCTAATGGTAAAATTTCAACTTGGTTTTATATAAATGGTGCTTATAGGAACGCAGGAGAAAATTTAAGCAATTTGTCGGCAAATACTTGGTACTACATCGTTGGAACTTTTGACGGAACGGATACAAAATTTTATCGAGATGGGGTATTAAAACAGACAGTTACAGCTACAGGAACAATTTCTAACCCAAATGAACCATTAACAATAGGAGCAAACCCAGATGGTGTGGCGGGCGCAACTCATAGCGAATTTTTTAAAGGTTTCATAGATGAAGTTAAAATCTATCCATATGCGCGCTCATCCGCGCAAATCCTTGCCGACTATAACTCCCGGGGAGGCATTTTGGGAACATCCGCGCAAATCGGCTCTTCTGATCAGTGGAAATCCCTTTCTCAAGGCTTGGTTGGTTACTGGAAAATGGATGAAACTTCTGGTAATGCAACGGACTCGTCTGGCAACGGGGACACTCTTACAAACACTAACACTGTCACCTATGCTGCCGGTAAATTTGGCAATGCCGGAAGCTTCAATGGAAGTACTCAGTATTTTACCTGTACTGACGCGAACTGTGGAGGCTCAGGAAAACTTGATTATCCTGGAACCGGAGGTTGGTCTATTGGAGCTTGGATAAAGACCAGTACTTCCACAAAGCCAAGCATCTCTTATACTATAGTTAGCAAATGGGCTAGTTCGCAAGGGTATGAACTTCTAATAAACTATCAGGGATATGCTCAAGCACGCTTCGCTGGTGATACATCGGTAGTTAGCGGTACCACAGTTATTACGGATCAGCAGTGGCATTATGTAATGGCTGTATATAACTCTTCAGCATTGAACATATACGTGGATGGTAAAATAGAAGGCACTTTGTCTTCTCCCAGCGCTCCGGTGAATTCGACTTCTGCTTTTTGGGTCGGGACTAGAAATTCTTCTTATTATTTCCCGGGTTTAATTGATGAAGCTAGAGTATATAACCGCGCACTTTCCTCTAATGAAGTTTCCCAGCTATATAACTTTGCTCCGGGACCTGTGGGTTATTGGAATTTTGAAGAAGGGACAGGAGGAACAGTAAATGATACTTCAGGCCAAGCTAATACTGGTACATGGAATGGCACAGGTTCTCCTCATTGGAAGTCTGGTAAATATGGAAAAGCAGGTAATTTTAATGGCAGTGATGATTTCGTAGCTGTAGGAGATCCCAGTAGTGAAATTTTGGATTTTGGAACAACAACAGACTTTACTCTCTCGGCATGGGTTAAAATACCCTCGGCCGAAGACGGTGACTATATTTTAGCTAAATATTCTGAAGGCGCAACTGCCGGTTATGCTATGCAAGTTCAGAGTAACCATTTACGGGCTTTTATCCGGGACGGAAATGGAAGCGGAACAGCGGAGATAGTACTTCTAGAAGGATCAACTAATATAGTTGACAATCAATGGCATTATGTATCGGCTACATTTGACAGAGATGGAAACCTTAGCATCCTTGTGGATGGAAAATCAGATGCAACACCAACCAGTATAGCAACAGTAACAGATACTACTAGTAACAGTATTTCATTAGATATCGGGAGAAGAGCTTCTGTTACCCTAGACAACTCTTATATTACAGGTCAAATTGATGATGTAAAAATATATAACTATGCCCGCTCCGCGAAACAGATTAACGCGGATATGACAGCAGGGGCAGGATCTGCGCAGATCCGCTCTGTATCCGTGAATAATCCTGTGGGGTATTGGGACTTTGATGAAGGAGTGGATAATACCTGTTCAGGTGGAACTAATGATATTTGTAATTCTGGTTCCGGGGGATCGGCCTTAGACGGAGCCAATTCCGGCTTTGCTTCCCCTGCTACTTCCACCTCCGGCTGGACCCAATCAGGCAAGTTTGGTAAAGCTTTGTTGTTTGACGGTAGTAATGATTATATAGAGACCAATGCGGGTGTTGTGATGACTCCTATAGGCACTGGTGATTTTTCTTGGTTTACTTGGGCTTACATAAATGCAAGCGGCAGAGATGATATATTAATTTGGAAATCATCTGATGGATCCGATGATATCGGTTTATATATTGATACAAATCAAAAACTGAATGCATATCTTAAAATTGATAGCTCAGGAGGAAGCACCGCCATAAGTTCTAAAAACACACCTGTAGGAAGTTGGGTTCATTTAGGAATGGTCAGAAAGTCAGGTACAGTTTCTCTATACATTAATGGAGTTCAGGATGGATCTGGGTCTTCCAGCGTCAACTTTAGTAACCATAACACCAATCGTCTCTGGATAGGATCCAATCACACAAATTTTGTTCCATTATCAGATTACGATCACAACGGAACAATTGATGAAGTTAAAATATATAATTATGCCTTAACTGCGGATGAGGTTAAAACAGATTATAATCATGGTTCTTCCCAGGTTTTAGGCACACTTTCTGACAATTCGACTTATCAAAGTAATGCTGCTAATCAGGAATATTGTGTCCCGGGAGACACCACTTCTTGTGTTGCCCCAGTAGGCAGATGGGACTTTGAAAATAATGTTTTGGATACCTCCGGCAATGCATATAATGGCACTTGGAATGGAACCGGCTCCCCCAGATATAAATCCGGAAAGGTTGGTAAAGCAGGAAGCTTTAATGGAAGTGATGATTATGTAAGTGCAGGAGCGAATCCAATCACAGGTAGTTCCGCATTTACATTACAGGCGTGGATGAAAATGAACTCACATGCAAGCTATGGACTTGGAGTAATGATTGGGAACGCCACATCTGGCCAATCTGCCTGGATTGGGTGGTCAAATACCGCTCAAGTCGGTACTTCCAATTCAATTGGAGGTGGATTTTATGGAAGAAATTATGGTTCAGGGATTACAGATAACAATTGGCATTTTGTAACCTTAACTTTTAGCGGAGGAACAAACGGAACTGCATTACTTTATATTGATGGGGTCCAAAAGACAACGGATACCCAAACTCCCAGCCTTGCTTCCACTATAGTTATGATGGGGAAAGCCAATACGGGTGTTGCATATTGGTACAAAGGATTCGTAGATCAGGTGAGAATCTATGCTTATGCCAGAACCCCTGCACAGGTAGCTTGGGATTATAACAAGGGTGGGCCTGTAGGATATTGGGATTTTGATGAATGCCAAGGTTCCACAGTAAATGACCTGTCTGGTAATAGTTACACCGGGACTATAAATATGGGTTCAGGTGGAACTACTACTGTTGGCACCTGTAATACTGCCTCTACCTTCTGGGGAGGATCCTCTGGCACCGGTGCAGGAAAGGTAAATTATGCCGGGACCTTTGATGGAACAGATGACAGGATCACTACTTCTGCTTTTTCTCCTTTGGCTACTGCTGCTAAAACTACTACTTCTCTCTCTTGGGGAGGATGGTTTAATCCTACTACCTCGGCTGCTTCCAAAACCTTAATGGAGAAAGCTTCAGAGTTTCAATTGACTACAGATAGTAGTTCTATGCCAATATGTGGAGTATATTATTCTGCAGCTTTCCATAACTCTGCTGCTCCTACTTCTGCTTTAACAGTAGGGTCATGGAATCATGTAATCTGCACTTATGACGGCACTAATATTAATACCTACTTAAATGGAAAGTTAATTAAACAATCAGCAGAAACTACCGCTGTTACTGCCTCCTCCTCTATCCTTTACCTGGGGGAAACTTCTGGAGGAGCAAACTTCTATTCCGGCCTAATGGATGAAACCAGAATCTATAACTATGCCTTAACTGGTACACAAGTTAAACTTCTATATAACAATGGTGCAGTAAACTTCAGTCCAAGTACAGGAGCTCCATAACTCAAGGGAAACTAAGGGTAATTAAGGGTTTACTATCAATTAACCCTTATGCTACCCTTAATTTATTACCCTTATGGATAAAACACAAGCAGAGGTAATTAAAGAACTAATAGCCAAAACAAAGGCAGAGTTAGCTGCCCCTAAACAACCATTACAAAGATCCAGGATTTGGAAAGACACTGAGGGCTATCAGTATTTAGCAGTTTGGCAAAATGCAGCGCTACTTCGAGTCCTCGTGCGTAAGTTTACCCTTACTTTACCCTTATCTGAAAGACGTTTAAAAGCTCAACTTGATGATGCAGCTAGGTCTCAAAAACGTAACATTGAAGAAGGTTGGAAAAGACCAACAACCAGTGAATATTTAAGCTTTTTAGGCTTTGCCCAAGGGTCTTTGGAAGAAGTTAAGGGTGATATAAGAGATGCAAAAACAGACGGATTTTTAATTGGAAAAGCAGGGTCATCTTTAAGGGATTTAGGAATAGATATAAATATTTTTAAGGGTCCCAATAAGGGGGGAGCAAAGGGTGAACCAACTGATCCTGGCCACCCTTATTACAAGGCTTTAACTACCCTTAACCCTCATACCCTTACCTATGAGATATTTATGGAGCTTATTAACAAAACAGACTACTTACTTAGAAGCCTAGTTGCATCATTAGAGGGGAAACTGAGGGAGGACCAAAAAGGGTATCAAATAGAGAAAGAAAGAATCAAAGAAAAGTTTAAAAAGCACAATAACTAATCTATTTCAAACCTTATCATAACCCATATTTCTATATAACAATATCTCAAAACTCAAATCGCAAAACTCAAAACTAAATCTTAAAATCTTGAAACTTTTAAAGATTTAACATTTGAGTTGTAGATTTGCCATTTGAGATCTAAGATTTGAGATTTTAAATCTTTGCCCTTTGATTTTTTACTTAGGTCGAATACTAGAAATCTAGCTAAGATTATGACATGATAAAAGCTATGAAGTTCTGCCTGATTGTTTTAAGTATTTTCTGTTTTACTTTAGTTCCCCAGGTTGTTTCAGCTCAAGAGGAAGCTACCTCAGATGCTTCCTTGGCAATAGCCAATTATAAGCCGATTGCTGACAGTAGTGCCAAAGATGGTGATATCGTTTCCTCTTCAAATAGAAACTATATTTTAAGCAAAATTGCCTATGATCCTAATATAGTGGGGGTAATTACTGCCAAAGCAGCGATAGTTTTAACGGAAGAATTTGCTGAAGGTGCTCAGCCGGTGGTTTCCAGTGGTACAACTATGGTGAACGTGTCTACTAAGAATGGAAGTATTGTCAAAGGAGACTTGATAACCACTTCAGATACGCCTGGCGTGGGGATGAAAGCCACTAAGTCTGGTTATGTGTTAGGTACAGCCTTGGAGGGTTTTGATTCTCCAGAGTCTGCTACTGTAGGACAAATTGCTGTTTCTTTAAATATCCATTTTAATAGTTTAAAAGCTAACACGGCCGGTTCTTTGCAGGGCTTTTTTTCTTTATCTGCTTTGGCTGCCACAGAATCTCCGACTGCTGTATTTAAGTATCTTATGGCAGGACTGGTGATTGTAGCCTCAATTGGAACAGGACTGTTTATGTTTGGCAAAACTGCCAACCGGGGTTTGGAAGCTTTAGGTAGAAACCCCATGGCTCAAAAAATTATTGAAATGGGAATGGCTATAAATATAGCTTTAGCAATAGCAGTAGTAGGAGCAGGAGTATTTATAGCGTCACTGATATTAAAATTTTAAACAATGAAGAGTTTTGCTGATTTCAAAGGTAAAAATTTAGGAGTAGTAACTGAAAGCCGGTTTCCTCTGGTCAAGGTAACCGGACTGAAAAATGCTTTTTTAAATGAAGTAGTAATTTTTGAGGGTAATCATTTAGGTGAAATTTATAGCCTGGAAGATCATGCGGCTGACATTTTGGTTTTTTATAAAGGCTCAATAGGCGTGGGAAGTAAGGTAGCCTTAACTGGAGAGAAGCTTTCTATACCAGTTGGCAGAGAGCTTTTAGGTAAACTAATTGATCCTTTAGGTAACCCTTTAGATAAAGAAAAACCTTTTGACAAAGCTACCACCAAATATCCTTTGGAAGTTAGGCCCCCGGGAATAGGGCAGCGGGTTAGGATTAAAAGTCCTTTGCATTCCGGTATCAATGTAGTAGATTTTCTGATTCCTTTAGGAAAAGGTCAAAGGGAGTTAGTGTTAGGAGACCGTAAAACCGGTAAAAGTGCTTTGCTTTTATCTTTGACCAAAGCACAGCTAACTTGTACTGATAATCCTCCGGTTGTAATTTATGCAGCTATTGGTAAAAGACAAAGCGAGATTAAAGGTTTAGAAGAGCATTTTGCAAAAGAAGGGCTTTTACAAAACATGGTTATAGTAGCCAGCAGCTCTTTTGATTCGCCCAGTTTAATTTTTTTAGCTCCCTTTGCAGCAATGACTATTGCCGAGTATTTTAGGGATAATGGTAGGGATAGTTTGGTTTTACTGGATGATTTATCCACTCATGCCCGTTTTTACCGGGAGATTGCTCTTTTGGCCCGCCGTTTCCCCGGGCGTGATTCATACCCGGGGGATATCTTTTATACTCATGCCAGATTACTTGAAAGGGCAGGTAATTTCAAAATAGGTAAAGATGATAGTGAAGTATCAATTACCTGTTTGCCCTTGGCAGAAACTTTGGAAGGGGACTTAACCGGTTATATTACCACGAATTTAATGGGTGTAACTGATGGACATATTTTTTATGACTCTAATATCTTCTATAAAGGTAGGAGACCGGCAATTAATGTACCTTTATCAGTGACTAGGGTAGGTAAGCAAACTCAAAGTAAGCTACAAAGATCTATTAGTCATACTCTCAGTGGTTTTTTGATCAAATACGAAACATCCCAAAACATTTCACATTTTGGAGCAGAATTGACTGATGAGACACGCCAATCCTTGATATTGGGGGAGAAAATTACCCAGTTTCTTGATCAATCCTACAGTCTCACTTTACCGGCAGATGTAGAAGTTGTCTTATTTGGTTTAATTTGGGCAGGTTTTTTAGGTGATGATCCAAAGCTTTCAGTTTCACAGTGCCGGCTCAATTTAGCCAGCAAGTACTCACATTTGGGTATTCAAAAGTTGCTTTCTGAAGTTACTAAAGCAGAAGATTTGGATGGTTTGATTGCTAATGTAATCAAAAAGAGAGCAGATCTTATGAAATTATGTCAACAAAATCAAGATTAATAGAAGATTTTGAGGCAGCAAATAGCTTAAGGTTTTTGGCTCAGGCTTATGAGCAGATTTCTGTTGTGAAGATGCAACAGATCAGAAGATCAGTTTTAAAAACCCGGGATTTTTTAGATAGACTGGCAGATGTATTCGTGGACGTGAAGGGTTCATATAAAAATAAAATTTTGGAGCTGATTAAAAAGAAGAAAAATACTACAGAGGTAACCTCTTTTTCTACCTTAGCTAAAAATGATAAATCAGTAGCAGTTTTAATTTCTGCGAATACCAGGTTGTATGGTAGCATTGTTTATCAAGTTTTTGATACCTTTTCCCGCTTTATTAAAGAACAAAAGGCAACAGATGTGGTGATTGTAGGTAAAATCGGCAAAGAGTTATTTGAAGCAGTAGACAAAAGGCCTTATGCTTATTTTGAGCTACCTGATAATGATGTTTCCTTTGCCCAGCTTGAGTCATTGGTAGGAAGGATCTTAAACTACAAAAAGGTAACAGTTTTTTACGGACAATTTATTAATGTTTTAAATCAAACCCCAAAAGCTCTGGAAATTACAGGTGAACAATCATTGGACGACCGGATTACAGAACAAGAGAGGAACCTTCATTTTCTATTTGAGCCTAGTCTGGAAAATATCTTAAACTTTTTTGAAACCCAATTTTTTACTTCTTCTTTCAAGCAAACTGTCAATGAAACTCAGTTGGCTAGATATGCCTCCAGAATTGATGCAATGGAGCAGGCAATAGTTAGTATAGACAAGAAGATCAAAAATATTAAATACTTAAAGCTAAGGGCTATCAAAGATACCCAAAATAAAAAGCAGCAACAGACAATAGCAGGAATTAGTTTATGGGGATAAAAAGATAGAAGATTAAATTTTATGAATAACTTAGGCAAAATAGTTAGTATCAAACAGCAAATAGTTGAAGTGCAATTTTTAGATCACAATCCTAAGATTCACAGTTTGCTGGAGTTAGAAAGTGATAAAAGTATTAAAATGGAGGTTTTTGTTTCTTCCGGGAAAGGTAAATATTATTGTTTGCTGCTTTCTAATGATCATCCTAAAGTAGGAACAGAGGTGGTAGATACTGGAGAATCAATCAGAATTCCGGTGGGACTAGAACTCTTGGGTCGGGTAATTGACCTTTTTGGTAAAGTACAAGACGGAGGCCAACAGCTTACAGGTAAACATACAAAAACCATTTTTAAGCATGAGTTAAGTTATCACAATATCAATACCCCCAAGCTTGTTTTGGAAACAGGTATTAAGGTGATTGACTTTTTTGCACCTATTTTAAAAGGTGGAAAAGTAGGTTTATTTGGGGGAGCCGGAGTGGGTAAAACAGTTTTATTGTCAGAAATTATTCATAATATTGTTATTTTAGGGGAAGGTAAGAGTGTATCTGTTTTTACCGGAGTGGGAGAAAGATCGAGGGAAGGTCAAGAGCTTTATGAGACTATGAAAGATAATGGTGTGTTAAAAGATATCTGTTTAATTTATGGTCAAATGGGAGAAAATCCGGCAGTTAGATTCCGGACTGCTACTTCCGGGGTAGCAGTAGCCGAGTATTTTAGGGATGAGGTAGGTAAAGATGTGTTGTTTTTTATTGATAATGTTTTCCGCTATGCCCAAGCCGGGTATGAGTTGTCAACTTTAATGAATAATATTCCTTCAGAAGGAGGCTATCAGGCAACTCTTTCCTCTGAAATGGCTTCGCTACACGAACGGCTTTCTTGTTCTCAAAAAAACCACATAACGTCATTTGAGGCAATCTATGTGCCTTCAGATGATTTAACAGATTATGGAGTGCAATCTGTCTTTCCCTATCTTGATTCAAATATTGTTTTATCCAGGATTGCTTATCAGGAAGGAAGATTCCCGGCTGTAGATATTTTATCTTCTATGTCCTCAGCCTTAAACTCAGAAATAGTAGGACAACTACATTTTGATACTGTTTTGCAGGCTCAGGCACTCTTGAAAAAAGCAGTGGCTTTGGAAAGAATGGTTTCTTTGATTGGGGAAGCCGAGCTGTCAGGAGATGATCAAATAGCTTTTAAAAGGGCAAAGATTTTGAAAAATTATATGACTCAAGGGCTTTCTGTAATAGAGGTTCAAACAGGTAGATCAGGCAAATTTGTTGCTTTAGGACAAGTTGTTAAAGATGTAGGTGAAATTGTGGGTGGTAAATATGACGGGATAGATCCAGGTAAGTTTTTATATATTGGTGGAGCAAACGAGATAGCCTAGATAATTTATGAATCCTAATACTACTAAATTACACTTAACAATCACCAATCCAGATGAGGAATCTTTTTCTGAGGAAGTGGATGCAGTTTCTTCCTCTAACCTAGAGGGTCCTTTTGATATTTGGCCGCTTCATACCAATTTTATTTCCATTATTAAAGACTATTTGTGGGTTTATAAAAACGAACACAAGATTAAAGAGATTAAGGTTGATACTGGAATTTTAAGGGTAACTTCTAATAGAGTAGAAATCTTTTTAGGAATAGATGCCCTGCATTAAAATCATTAAATACTGGCTAAATCTACTTTTACAGAAGGTCCCATGGTGGGAGTTAAGCTTAATTTTTTCACCTTTGTTTTACCAATGGTCATAAATAGGGTTTTAATATTGGCTGCCAGTTCTTGGGTAGGTTGATTTAATTTACCCAAGCCAATATGAATAACCGCTGCTTTAGATTCTGTTTTAAATTCTGTTTTGCCGGCCTGGAAGGATCCCACAGCCTTTTTCAAATCATCTGTAATAGTGCCATTTTTAGGGTTTGGCATCAGTCCTCTTGGACCTAAATTCTTTGCAACTTTAGCAAGTTTTGGCATCCATTCAGGTGTAGTTACCACCAAATCAAAATTAATCTTACCTTTGGAGACTTCCTCAATGGTAGCTTCATCGCCAACTAAATCAGCACCTGATTGATCTGCACCTTTACCAAAAGCTAATATGGTTAACTTTTTACCAGTGGCAAAGGGTAGTGAAACTAATCCTCTAATACCTGCATGGTGAGTATTGATATGTGCCTCAAGTGTGCCGTTAAATTTGGTGTAAGAAAACTTTTTGGTAAGTTCTATAGCCTCAGTTAGCGGATAGGTTTTTGATTTATCTAAATCTTTGACTGCTTCCTGATATTTTTTAGAGCGCGGTTTTGATTTCTCTGCTTGTGTTTTTTGCTTTGCAGGTTTTTTTTCTTCTTTCTGTTTGGTTTCACTTGAAGTAACAGTTTTTGGTTCAGGTTTCCTTTGTGGTTCTTCAGCGCCAATTCCCAGTTCTGCCTTAAGTTTTTCCACCAGCTCATCTTTAGGCTTACTTTTGGGAGCTTCCTTTTTTACTTCTTGATCTTGAGGCAAGGAATCATCTATTAATTTAGTTTTTGTTTTACCCATAATTTGTTATGCTGTTATTTTAACTCCCATTGATCTTGCTGTACCTTCTACAATTTTCATAGCAGCTTCAACTGAATTGGCATTCAAATCAGGCATCTTAGCTTTGGCAATTTGTTCAACTTGAGCTTTGGTTAATGTCCCAACAGGTTCTTTTAAGGCAGTGCCTGAACCTTTTTCTAAGCTTAAAGTTTTTTTAATCATCTCTGCTACTGGAGGCTCTTTGGTAATAAAGGAGAACGTTCTGTCCTCATAAACTGTAATGACCACAGGCAAGATATTGCCTTGTTTTTCTTTGGTTTTTTCATTAAAGGCTTTGACAAATTCCATAATCGGTAAGCCATGCTGACCTAAAGCTGGTCCTACAGGAGGAGCGGCAGTAGCTGTACCTGCTGGAATATTTAATTTAATGAATGTTTTAATCTTTTTTGTTGCCATGTTTTTAAATTTTCTGAACTTGCAAAAAGTCCAGTTCTACCGGTGTTTCCCGACCAAATATAGACACCAGCACTTTCACTTTGCCTCTTTCTCCGTCTACATTATCCACTTTGCCAATAAAATCTGAAAAAG
>CAZYBP010000027.1:5753-13111 GCA_964645555.1 uncultured Gammaproteobacteria bacterium | reverse complement strand
GACAGGCTTTGTTACTCTTAATTTATGCGCCTTTCCCTGCTGGTTAAAATTGCCTCGGTGATAACAGTGGGCATCCTAACTGCCATTTTCCTATCATTATTTCTATCTCAGAATGTCATTTTTTCAGCAACAGCCGGCATTTTGGTAATTTGTTTTACAAACACTATTATTTCCCTCTTGTTGAAACCCTTAAAAAAACTTGTTGATTCTTTTGAATCTTTGGGCAGGGGAAATTTTAATGCCAGAGCAGATGTGCGTTCTGGGGATGAATTTGAAGTTATAGCCAAACATTTTAATGACATGACAGCCTCTGTTTCTAAAGTTTATCAAAATTTGGAAACTGAAAAAGATATTGCTGTTTCTCAAGTAAGCAAAATTAACGATGTTTTATCCTCTATTATAGACGGGGTTATTGCCTTAGATTTCAACAAAAACATTCTCATTTCTAACAAGGCTGCAGAGGAAATCACCGGCTATACACAACAAGAGCTACAAGGACAAAATATTGACAAGCTGATCCATTTATTTGACGGACAAGAAGAAATAGTCTCTAAAACTTATTGCCAGACAAGTTTCAATAAATCCGTTAAATTAATCGGTAAAGGTGGCAAACAAGCCAGTGTTAATTTGCTAAGTTCCAAATCAAATCAAACAGTTCAAAGCAATATTAGCTGTGTTTTAATTTTGCATGATTTATCCAAAGAAGAAGAGCTGGAAAGAATGAAATTTGATTTTGTATCCATGGCCTCACATGAGTTAAAAACCCCCCTAACTTCTATTATTGGTTATCTCTCGGTTTTTGTCTCAGAAAATAAAGGCAAAGTAGCTAAAGAAGAGCTTGAACTGGTAGAAAGATCTCTTGCTTCCTCGCAACAACTTTTAAGTCTAGTCCAAAACTTATTAAATGTTAATAAAATCGAAAGAGATCAGATGTCTGTCATGATTGAAACAGTGGATTATTCATCAATTCTATCTAAAACAGCTGAGGAATTAAAAAATCAAGCGAGCCTAAAAAATATCATGCTTTCATTAAATATTGCTAGTCAACCTCTACCCAAAATATTAGGCGATAAGGTAAGAATTGAGGAAGTGATTACTAATTTGGTTAACAATGCCATAAGTTATACTAATTCCGGAGGCAAGATTGACATAAGTGTTTCTGCTGCTCCTAACGAGGTAACAACCATAGTTTCTGACAACGGCGTAGGTATCCCCGAAGATGCTATCCCGCATTTATTTACCAAATTCTTCCGGGTTTCCAATGCCTCACAACAAATGAGCAAAGGAACAGGGCTTGGGCTCTATATTACAAAATCTATCATCGAAAAGCTTAATGGAAAAATCTGGGTTGAATCTGAATTTGGCAAGGGTAGTAAATTTATCTTTACCCTGCCGGTTGCTACTCAAACTTCAGGTCTAGTAAATAGCAACCAATTTGTTAATCAGGCAATCCAGTCAGGTGCATTGAACTATTGAATTAGTTAGACCTTTTTGGTTACAATTACTTTGATGGCTCCCCAATCTAAAAAAATATTGCTTGTAGAAGACGAAGATTTCATCAGAGATCTTTATGTCAGGCAATTAACTAAGGCCGGCTTTTTGGTTAAAAACGCGGCAGACGGACAAACCGGATTGAACTTATTAAAAGCCGAAGGCTTTGATTTACTTCTACTGGATATCATGTTGCCCGGTATGAATGGATTACAGCTACTCCGGGAGTTTAAAACTCAAAACCCAAATTCTCCGATGATTACTATTTTACTGACAAACCTGGGCCAAGAAGCAGTCATCAAAGAAGGGTTTGAACTGGGCGCTCAAGCTTATCTAATTAAGGCCTCATATACTCCCGACCAGGTAGTCAACGAAGTGAGAAATGCTCTAGGTGGACAAGGTGGCACTACTCCTCCTCCACAACCCAATAGTCCAGTAGGTGGATCTACTACCTGAGGAAAGGAACCAGCAATAAAGCTACAATATTTGCAACCTTAATCATAGGATTAATTGCGGGGCCAGCAGTATCCTTATATGGATCTCCCACTGTATCCCCGGTGACAGCTGCCTTGTGAGTATCAGAACCCTTACCACCGAATTTACCGGTTTCTATATACTTTTTAGCATTATCCCAAGCTGCCCCCCCTGTAGTCATAGAAACAGCCACAAATACACCTGTGACTATTGATCCAACCAGTAACCCTCCTAAAGCCACCGGCCCTAAAAGTAAACCAACACCAATAGGAAATAATACGGGTATTAAAGCCGGCACTAACATTTCTTTTTGAGCTGAAGCGGTCACAATTTCCACGCATCTGGCATAATCCGGCTTGGCTTTACCCTCCATAATGCCTTTAATCTGTTTAAACTGTCTTCTAACCTCTTCCACCACAGCTGCTCCGGCCTTACCCACTGCCTCCATAGCAAAAGAAGCAAAAAGATAAGGCAAAGATCCCCCAATAAATAACCCGACTAAAACCCTGGGGTCAGAAAGAGAGAAAGAAAGCTCGCTGCCGCGGGTAGAAAATTCCTGGGCATAAGCTGCAAAAAGCACCATAGCCGCCAAAGCTGCAGAACCAATGGCATAACCTTTTGTAACAGCCTTGGTAGTATTACCCACAGCATCTAAAGGATCAGTCACATTTCTTACCTTTTCAGGTAAATTGGCCATTTCCGCGATCCCTCCGGCATTATCCGTAATTGGCCCAAAAGCATCAATGGCCACCACAATTCCGGCCAGAGACAACATTGTGACTGCTGCTAGTGCTATACCATAAAGTCCGGCAAAGAGAAAACTTAACATGACAGCTGCTGAAATTAAGATAATCGGCCAGAAAGTGGAACGCATAGACAAAGCCAGTCCTGAAATAATATTTGTTGCATGGCCTGTTTTGGAAGCATAAGCCAAATTTTGTACCGGCGCATATTGAGTACCAGTATAATATTCAGTAATCAACACCATCCCTGCTGTTACTAATACTCCTAAAAATGAAGCCAAATATAGGTTAATTGCTGGGAATAGCCCATTGGCTCCCATCAAGGCAGAGGTTACTGGATAGAAAAATACTGCACAAAGAACGGCAGTTACCACCATACCTTTATATAAAGCTCCCATGATATTTTTATTGGTTAGTTTAACAAAGAACGAACCTAAAACTGAAGCAAAAATACCTATGGAAAGAATTGCTAAAGGAAAAATTACGGCCCTTTCAAAACCCGGGAAAAGCAGTTGGCCCAAAATCATCCCGGCAATAGCTGTCACTACATAAGTTTCAAAAATATCTGCTGCCATTCCTGCATCATCACCCACATTGTCTCCTACATTGTCTGCGATCACTGCCGGGTTTCTGGGGTCATCCTCAGGAATACCAGCTTCTACCTTACCTACTAAATCTGCTCCTACATCTGCCCCTTTGGTAAAGATTCCTCCGCCCAAACGGGCAAAAACTGAAATCAAAGAACCACCAAAACCTAAACCTATCAAAGATTTCAAGTCTCCGCCGGTATATTGGTAAAACCCATAAACTGCTGCCAGAGCCAAACCCACCACCAGAAATCCGGTTACTGCCCCACCTTTGTAGGCTAGACCAAAAGCCTCGGATAATCCTTTTTTGGCAATTTCAGCTACCCGGACATTGGCTCTCACTGCTACACTCATACCAATAAATCCTGCTAAAGCTGAAAGCACAGCTCCTATCAAAAATCCAACAGCAGTATTTTGACCAAGTCCATAATAAATTAAAGCGGCAATCGCCAAAGCCACTAGAAAAACTACTTTATATTGTCTTTGCAAATAAGCTGAGGCTCCAAGTTGGATAGCTTGGGCTATTTCTTGCATTTTCTCATCCCCGGCAGGCTGTTTTAACACATCAACAATCAGCCAAATTCCATAAAAAATAGCTGCTCCAATTGAGGACCAAATCAGATAGTTTATATTATTTGTAATCAAATCCATGGAAATATTTGAGGCAGTATCTTAGAATTTACAATAATAAGCGTTATTTAGTCAAGAGCAAGTTTAATTTTAAAATGACTCTTGATATTTAATCGTAAGAAGAGTAAATATTAGTTATGAGGGAACGACAGGTTAGACGGGGTCTCAGTGGAAGCGAGATAGAACAAGTACTACCTACAGGTTTGGGGCAAGCAGCAACTAAAAAAGATTTTGCGAATTTGCTGAATCCTCCTAGAAGACCCAGATTACCTATAGCCGGCGGTGCTGAAGAAATTTCTTTTGCAGTTCCAACCCCCAGAAAATTAGTAAGTGGCGCTTCCCGATAAATCATTTGCAAGAACGTAGCGAAGTTAACAGTAACTAAAACAATTAGAAACTTTTATGCTAAATATGCAGGAGCAATCGGACGGTGTTTCTGAGTTTTTGGTTGAGGAGGACGCATTAATGCTACCCTCAATACATCATCCATGTGCTTTACAAAGACAAACTTAAGATCCCTTTGGACAAAGTCCGGTATATCTTCCATATCTTTCTCATTATCCTTTGGAGCAATTACCAATTTTACTCCAGCCCTATGAGCTGCCAATACTTTTTCCTTAAACCCGCCAATTTCCAAAACTCTTCCTCTTAAAGTCACTTCACCTGTCATAGCTATATCCTTATGAACCGGAATTCTCGTGAAAGCAGAAACTATAGCTGTTGTTAAAGCAATACCTGCTGAGGGACCGTCTTTGGGGATCGCTCCTTCCGGAACATGAACATGCACATCCACCTTTTGGAAAAACTTTTCAGGCAAACCTAACTCCTGCCAGTGGGATCTAACATAAGACATCGCAGCTTGACCTGACTCTTTCATTACATCTCCCAATTGTCCTGTCAAAAGCAAGCTTCCTTTACCAGGCATTAAAGTAACTTCTATAAATAGTATTTCTCCTCCTGCTTCTGTCACAGACAAACCTGTTACCATACCGATTTCATCCTGCTTTTCTGCCAAAATTGGCAGGAATTTAATTGGTCCCAAGAATTTGTGTATATCCTCTGCTTTAATGACAAACTTTTTTAGCTTACCATCTCCCTCGGCTACTTTTCTGGCAACTTTTCTAATCACTGCAGACAATTCCCTTTCCAAATTACGTACTCCTGCTTCCCTGGTGTATTCTGTAATTACCGACCTGACACCTTCCTCGGTAAATTCTATTTGGTCTTTGCTTAAACCATGATTTTGCACCTGTTTTGGAATTAAGAATTTATTGGCAATATGGAATTTCTCATCCTCGGTATAACCCGGGTAGCGGATAACCTCAAGCCTATCACGTAAAGCCGGAGGAATAGTATCCATAATGTTGGCTGTGGTAATAAACATGACATTAGACAAATCAAAAGGCACTTCCAAATAATGATCAGAAAAACCTTCATTTTGTTCCGGATCTAAAGCTTCAAGTAAAGCTGCAGAAGGGTCACCCCGGTAATCCATGCCGATTTTATCAATCTCATCCAGCATAAATACCGGGTTATTACTGCCTGATTGCTTAATTCCCTGTATAATCCTTCCTGGCATAGAGCCTACATAAGTTCTTCTGTGTCCCCTGATTTCTGCCTCATCCCTAATTCCTCCCAGGGAAATTTTGACAAACTTTCTGCCCAGGGCCCTGGCAATAGATTTACCAATGGAGGTTTTACCAGTACCCGGAGGACCAACAAAACAAAGAATTGGACCTCTCATCTTACCAGCCAGCTTGTGTACAGCTAAAAACTCTACTATTCTTTCTTTAACCTTTTTGAGTCCATAGTGATCTTGATCTAAAATATCTTCCGCTTTTTTCAAATCTACTTTACCGCCTCTTTCCAGCTTCCAAGGCAAATCAGTCAACCATTCCAGATAGTTTCTAATATAGCCTGCCTCCGGGTTATAAGATGACATCTTGACCAAACGCGCTAATTCTTTTCTGGCCTTTTCCAAAACTTCCTTAGGCATACCTGATTTTCTAATTTTCAATTCAAACTCATTAATTTCCTGATGCTCAGTATCAGCTCCACCTAATTCTTCCTCAATACTTTTCATTTGCTCCCGCAAAATAGCTTCTTTGGTCATCTTAGAAACCCGTTCTTGAGTTTGCGATGAAATCTTCTGGGAAATTTCCATAATCCTAATCTCTTTAGCCAAAAGTTCGGATAATCTTTGTAGTCTCTCTTGAGCAGAAACCATCTCTAAGATTTGCTGCTTGTCTATAGTCTTAAAATCTATGGATTGGGTGACAGAATTAACTAACTGGTTTGGGTCATCACTGTATGTAAAAAGTGACCAATTGGCAAAATTGCTTTGATCAAAGAATGGATTACCCCCCAATTCTAAAAATCTTTTGACTTGCTCTCTGACAGTTCTAATTAAGGCTTCTGTTTGTTCAGATCTTTCATAAAGTTCGGGAATTTCTTCTATTTCTGCTTCTAGATACGGCTCGCTTTTGGTAAAGTTTTTCAAAAATACCCTGGCCATACCTTCAGCCTGCAGCGTATATTCACCTTCAGGATTTTTGACTACTCTTCTGATCAAACAAACAGTACCTACTTTATATAAATCTTTTTCAGCCGGGTCTTCAATCCTGGAGTTTTTTTGGGTGACAAAAACAATTAATTTATCGGAATTCCAGGCTATATCTAAGGCTGCTTTAGACTTAGGTCTGCCGGAAATTATAGGCACGGAATTACCAGGGAAAATAACCGTATCACGCAAAGGTCCAACCGGCATAGTGGGTTTTAAAGTTAAATTTGAGGTTAAATTTGGTTTTATAAAGTCAGCCATAGTTTTATCCTGACAATTAGCAATTTAACATGGAGAGTGCTAAATGTCAACCCCTTAAAAGTCAAGCCCCTTTTTAGCTAAAATTCCCTTTTTGTAAGGATGCTTTACCTCCTTCATTTCTGTAGCTAAATCTACTCTATCAATTAATTGCTTCGAGGCGTGGTGACCTGTTAATACTAAGTCTATTGTATCAGGTTTATCTTTAATAAGGCGTAATAGCTTCGTAAGAGGCAAAATTTTGGCATGGGCAGCACCTACTATCTCATCCGCTACCACAACATCCCATTTACCAGACATTACTTCTTTATATAAAGTATCAAAGGTCTCATTAGCTGCTTTTTTGTGCTCAGATAAAGGTAGTCTGTCTCCTAAGATTTTAACAAACCCTTTGCCGCCTTGGATGATTTTGACATAAGGGGAAAGTAATTTAGCTGCAGCAAGTTCGCCAGTAAACCAGATTTTACCAAATTGGACAATTAAACATTTGCGTTTATAGCCTACAGCCCTTAAAACAAGTCCCAGGGCAGCAGTTGTTTTCCCTTTACCCTCGCCCGTATATAAAATAACTAAACCTTTTTCCGAATTCACAAGCCTATTCTAGCACATAGAGTA
>CAZYBP010000027.1:0-5653 GCA_964645555.1 uncultured Gammaproteobacteria bacterium | reverse complement strand
TTGGCAATAGCATCTGCCAAACTCATGACTCTATTTTTACCAAATCCAACTGATGAAGCTCCGCCTATACCTTTAAGTTGGCCTACAATCTTTTGAGCCACAGCTTTAGGATCTGTTTCCTTAGTCCCCCGGGCAAGCCTCAAAGAAAGCGAGACCAACCTTCCCATAGCCTCTGCATCAGCCATGGTATGCATACCCGCCCTGCCTACAGTCACAAACACCTCAAATGGTTGGTCTTGTTCATCTCTGTTGACTGTAATAAAAGCCTCTCCAACCGGAGTAGAAACCTTGTAAGTCCTTCCCCGTAGAATCATCGGTCTTTCGGCTACCGGTACAGTTTGTTCCTCATCTGACACAGCTTGAGTTTTCAAGGTTGAAGATACATTCAATACTTGAGTAGTCTTAGATCCATCCCTGTAAATGGTAATTCCGTTACAGCCTGCTTCCCAAGCCAACATGTAGGCATTTTTAACATCTTCTCTTGTTGCAGAGTTAGGCATGTTAATAGTTTTAGACACTCCATTGTCAGTAAAATGTTGAAAAGCTGCCTGCATTTTTACATGCCAAACAGGATCTATTTCTGAGGCTGTCACAAATACTTTTTGCCATTGCTCAGGCACAGTTCCCAGTCCGGATACAGAACCATGATCCATTACTTTTTGAGCTAAATCATCTGAATAAAAATCTTCTCTTTTGGCAATTTCAGTGAAAGTTTTGTTGGCAATAGTCAAATATCTCATTTCATCTCCTGCCTTTTTGGCACGGTGGATATAAGCCAAGGCAAAGACAGGCTCAATGCCGGATGAACAGTCACCAATTATAGAAATTGTGCCTGTTGGGGCAATTGTGGTAATAGTGGCATTTCTAATGGGCCTGCCAGGATTATAGGCATAAGAGGTGGGCCTTGATTTAAAAGCACTGGAATCTTTATCAGCATAAATAGAGTTCACCCAATTGGGAAAAACACCTCTAACTTCAGCCAACTTTTCAGATTCCTTGTGTCCTTCATCATTAATAAACTGCATGAGTTTTTCAGCTAGTTCCAAAGCCTGATCGCAGTTATAAGGAATTTTTAATTTAAACAGCATATCTGCCCAGCCCATGACTCCCAAACCTACCCTGCGGTTTTTGTGTACCTGGTCATAAATTTGCTCTAGAGTAAAGGGATTTGTTTGCACTACATTATCCAAAAAGTGAACTGCTAAAGTAGTTACATTTCTTAATTTTTCCCAATCCACATCTGATTGTCCATCCGCCAGCTGACGGACAAACTTACCTAAATTAATTGAGCCTAAATTACAAGCATCCCAAGGCGCCAACGGTTGCTCTCCGCACGGATTTGTAGATTCAATTGTTTCCAAAGAAGGAACCGGGTTGGCAGGGGAGTCATTAATTCTGTCAATAAAGATTAATCCCGGGTCACCGGTATTCCAAGCGCGTTCTACAATCTCATCAAAAACTGCTTGGGCATTTAATCTACCGGCTACCTCTCCGCTACTGGGAGAGATTAGTTCAAAGTCTTCTCCCTTAGCCAGTGCATCCATAAATTTATTGGTAATAGCTACAGATATATTAAAGTTAGCAATTTGCTTGTCCAGTAAAAGAGTTTTAAAGTAAGAACGGGTACTGTCATCAGGCAGAAGCGGTGATACTGCTTCGAAAACCGGTTTATTTAAATCATCAAGCTCTGCTTTGCATCTGATAAACTCTAAAATATCCGGATGATCTACTCTTAAAATTCCCATGTTGGCTCCTCTCCTGGTGCCGCCTTGTTTAATAGATTCAGTGGCTGCGTTAAACACCCTCAAAAACGAAACTGGCCCTGAAGCTACTCCACCGGTGGTATTGACAATGCTACCTCCAGGGCGAAGCCTGGAAAAAGCAAAACCGGTATTATGTATCATTACCATACCAGATGAACCTGCAGCATAAGTATTCCAATCTTTTACTGAAAGATCATAAAAGCATTTGGCAGTGGGGGCTTTCCTTATATTTTTTATCTCGTGTCCGTTATCTGCAATACGGCGCAGGAGTAATGAAATATTTTTATCAAAAAATGCTACCATATCAGCTATAGCCAAAATGCTATCCCGATCTATCCTGCCATGTGCAGACCAGTAATTTAATTCTTTATGAAGAGGTCCTGATCCAACATGGTTGCTTCTTGTATGTACCAAACCAAAACTAAGAAGTAAGTCTCTCCAACTTCTAAACTCTAGTGGCAGAGCTGACTGTTTTCTACTAACACTTTTTAATCTTGAAAGACGCATACCATTAGCAAGATAGTGCTTTAATTCATCTGCCAAGCGGTTGACTTGTGGTAATGTGCAAACCTGCACAGAATAAATTCTTTGCTTACCGTTACCATAAGGCTCTTTAGATTTAACTGACGGATTAAACCCGAGTAGACTAACCATTGCTGCTAGATCTTGGGACATAGCTTCACTGACAGTGCAATAGGAAGGACATCCATCTGGCGCAACATAACCATCACTATCCAAAAGTCCTGCCAAGAATGCTTTAACAACAGAAAGAGGTGATTTTGTAATAATTTCCGGAATTCTTATTAAATTATCTTTTGGCCCAAACTTCTCTAAACCACAGACTTCTAATAAATCATGTACAAATCTCTGATTTAAAGTAGCAACTGACAAAAGACCCCTTTTATCTTTTTGTATGGAGACTTTAATATTCCTCTGTAAAAGTACATTCTGGACTTTTTTAAGTACATCTTCGGTACCGGAAAACCATCTTACCCTAAATTGCCTTAGGCTCTTGACATAACCAAATGATCCATCGCCTAAAGTAAATCCAATCAGCCAACCAAGATTTTCATCTATCGCAAGTGATCCTACATTACGAAAATCTTGCCACGGCCAATATGTAGCTGCCTTATCAGGGCCAAGAATAACATCCCCTTTTACCAACTGATCTGCTCTCATTTTAATAAGTTTTGTACCCCTAAGCACTATAAAGGGATGCCATAAAGAAGTTTGGACTTGAGTCCCCTGATAGGTAATAACCAGAATTTGTTGATCTGCTGGTACATCAAATTGCCATACGTGACTCACTTCTTTTAATCCAACTTCTGCCGTCTGAGGATTCATAGCAACAGTTTTAATATTAAGATCAGAAACATCATAAGCTACACCAGATCCTTGTCTTATTCCCTGCCTCCCGTCTGCAGTTGCTCTGGCAAACAAAGTTTCTATCGGCTCTATTCCACAGAAGGTACTCCATACTCGTGCATCCGAGCTTATACAACCCCCGCCGGTTTGGTGAATTAAAGCTGCATATTTTACACTGTCAAATATTTCCGGCAAAGAATCACCAATTGGTAAGACAAAACAGGCTGAATATTGCAAACCGTTTTGTTTGCCGGCGTTCATAATAGTTGGAGAATTAGGCAAAAATTCCTGCCTGACCATAATTTCATAAAAGCTTTTAGCCAAGGTTTGAACATCTTTTTCTTTCGATTTAAAATCCAAATCAGCCGAGGCAATATCGTAGGCAATATGCCAAAATCTTTCGGCCACAGTTTCCACAACTTCTAAATTTCCACCCTTAAGCAGGTATCTTTCTTGTAAAATTTTATTTGAAGACTGGGAAAAACTGGGCTGGGGTAAACCTTGCGGCATATCAGGAATTTTTTTGTATCTTGGAATAAATCTAGTCTCAAACTTGCGGCTATTTATATCGAAAGCTTTAGCTTCACCATTAGACTTATACTCACCATTTGTTTTATTGGGCCTGCCTGCCTTTGGCAAAGAAATGATTTGTAAGGTTGTTTCCTGTTTTTTTGTAAGTTTGCGATTTATCTTTTTCATATTTTTAAACTAAACGCTTAACCCTATTCCCTAGCTAAAGCGTTTCCAGCTCTTTTTTAAAATCCTTTGCGCCGGAAAAAGTCCTGTAGACACTGGCAAAGCGTAAATATGCTACAGGGTCTAACTTTTTTAATTCCGACAATACCCACTTTCCCAAAGTTTGTGAAGAAATCTCTTCTAATCTCCTGGTCCTAATTCTTCCTTCTATCCTATCTAATATCTGAGAAACTTTATCAAGCCCCGGTCTTTTTTCCAAAGCCCTCACTAAACCTTTTTGTAATTTTTCCCGTAAAAATGGTTCTTTTCTGCCACTCTTTTTTAAGACCAAAACCTCAAGCTCTGCCAAAACCTCATAAGTTGTGAATCTTTTACCGCAGCTTAAACATTCGCGCCTTCTCCTGATTTCGCCACGACTATCAACAGACCTTTTGTCTACAACCTTACTTAGTCCGCTCAAACAAAATGGGCATTTCACAAAACTTACTATACCATAACATATTGATATCTGCAACTGTCAATATACAATATATTGTGTAGTTATATTATATTTGCTATTTTAATACTTAATCCTTACTACTGAATATTTTGGATAATTACTTTTTGCATTATATCCCCGACTGCTATCTTTTCCACTACCTCCATCCCGGCAATTACCTGGCCAAAAATAGTATAAAGCGGCTGAAGCGGCGGATTATCTGTTAGTACAATGAAAAACTGGCTGCCGTTGGTATTTGGACCAGCGTTAGCCATTGCCACAGTACCCTTTTTATATTCTCTGGTCACCGGCTCATCAGGAAATTGGTAGCCGGGTCCGCCCCTACCATTACCCAAAGGGTCACCTCCCTGAATAACAAATCCAGACTCTACTCTATGAAAAGTTAACCCGTCATAAAACCCATTGGCAGCCAAGATCATAAAATTAGAAGCTGCCATACTAGCTTCCGCGTAAATTTGCAGTTCTATAGTACCTTTAGCTGTTTGAATTGCAGCTTTTTTATTTTGAAGAATTTCGGGTTTTAAAATACCTGGAAATTGAGCAAGTTTTTTATTTTTTTTCAAAGGTAATTCTGTTCCTTGGGGCTGATTAGCATTTTGGTTTTGTCCAGGTGAGGGTGTTTTATTAAATAGAAAGTCCAAATTGGAAGGGGAGGGTGATGGCGAAGCTGATGCATCAGTCACTTCTTGTTTAAACTGGATAAAAGCAAAGTATCCTGCTGCCGCTACAACAAAAATAATCAGTATTATTCCCAGCAATTTCTCATTTGTGAACATTGCCAAAAGTTTATACCACCATCTAAACTTTAGTGCAATAACTTTGCTACTGCAAAAGATTTTAATTTGGCCAAGCGTGGCAGGTGGTAATGAATAAAACCTGTCAGAAGAAGCGTTACTAAAGTATAAATTACCCCTAAAACCACATCTATCACGTAGTGCTCTCCCAAATAAACTATAGAGAACCAAACTCCCAAAATATAAGGAATAAACAGTAACGCTTTTTTACCAAAAAATTTTAAAGATAATAACAGCACTAAGAATGGGTAAGCTGCATGCAAAGAAGGGACTGCTGCCACCGGGTTTGGGTCAAAATTATTATAGATAGTTGGTAGATCTAACCTTTGAGGAAATAGTTTTAAAATATTTTCCAAAATTTTAGTTACCCCCGGCAACAAACCCATCTTATTGGATAACCAGGGAGGAGATGCAGGAAAAATAACGTAGGTAAAAAATGCAGCATATGACAAAACCAATAAATTGACAGCAAACTTTTTAAAATAAGCCCTGTTTTTAAGCCATAATATAAAGCCAAAGGCCAAAGGTAGGGCAAA
>CAZYBP010000026.1:0-13427 GCA_964645555.1 uncultured Gammaproteobacteria bacterium | reverse complement strand
AATCCAACTGCCACAATTGAAGGATTAAGGTCAGTAGGCTCCTGTATTTTAATTGCCGGGGGCATGAATAAAGGATTGGAATATCATGAGCTGGCCGCTGAAATTGAAACTTTGACACAAGTTAAGGCTTTATACCTTCTTTTGGGAGATGCTTCTGAACAAATTGCAAAATATATTAGAGATAAATCAATCATCAAAGGAAATGGTTTCTACGACAACCTTGAGTCTTTATTAGAAGATGTTAAAAAACAGGCAAAGCCAGCTGATATTATACTTTTTTCTCCTGGGGCAACTTCTTTTAACATGTTTCAAAATGAATTTGATAGAGGTAGAAGATTTAATGAGGCTGTAAAAAAAGTCTTCAAAATTGGCAATTAAACTTCGGCTAAGATATAATCTTCTTCCTGCTGTTTGCATGCTTAACAATCTTTTTAAATTATTTAAAGGTGAATACCAAACATTAAATAGAATAGAAGTTTCCAAAGAAAATCTTTTGGATAATTTTAGGTATCTTTCTAAATTAAATCCTAAGCTTAAAATAGCTCCAGTTGTCAAAAGTAACGGCTACGGCCATGGCATTTTAGAAGTATCCAAGGCACTATCTTCTACATCGGATGTGGAACGTAAGATACCATTTCTTTGTGTAGATAGTTTATTTGAGGCTTATCAACTCCTTAAAGCTAAAATAACACTACCCATACTAATTATGGGTTTTACCGATCCTGAGAATTTAAAAGTTAAAAAGTTACCCTTTTGTTATGCTGTTTATAATCTGGAACTGGCAAGGGTACTAAATGACTACCAGACAAATTGCAAAGTGCATATTTTCGTTGACACAGGCATGGGGAGAGAAGGTGTGCCATTAGAGCAACTGCCAAAATTTTTACTTGAGTTAAAACAACTCAAAAATTTAAAAATTGAAGGATTAATGTCGCACTTGGCATCATCTGAAAGCAAGCATGACAAACTCTTTTTAAACCAAATTAAAAGCTTCAAAAAAGCCCAGGCAATCTGCAAACGTATGGGTATTAAACCTAAATGGCTGCATATTGCAGCATCCGGCAGCATTATAAATCCTGAAACCAGAAAAATTGTAGCTAGTGTTTCCAATTTGGTTAGGGCAGGCCTGGCACTTTATGGCTACTCAGGAGCATCTTCTGATAGAAACTTACAACCCGCCCTAAAGCTTACAAGTAAGCTTATTCAAATTAAAAATATTAAAAAGGGTGAAAAGGTAGGTTATGACGGCACATATCTTGCAAAACAAAATATGCTGATAGGAATTTTACCAATAGGATATTATGATGGAGTTGACAGGGGATTGTCGAACAAAGGTATCGTAATGATAGATAGTACAGTTTGTCCGATTATCGGCAGAGTAAGTATGAATTTAACTACAATAGATTTAAGCAAAGTAAAAAATCCAATGACTGACCAGCAAGTTACAGTTTACTCAGATAACAAACAAAACAAAAATTCAATTGAAAATGCAGCTAAAATTTGTAAAAAGATTCCTTATGAAATTTTGGTTAATTTAGCTGCTTCTACCAAAAGGGTAGTGGTGTAATGTATGTATCAACAAATAGGCAATCAAAATATTTATTATCAAAAATTAGGCAGTGGTAAAAATTTAATTTTACTTCACGGCTGGGGGCATGATGTTTCCTCTTTTTGGGGATTGGTGGATTTACTAAAAAATCAATTTACAATTTGGCTTGTTGATTTACCTGGATTTGGCAGAAGCGAAACACCAAAAAAAGCATTTGATACAAAAGATTATGCAAAAATATTGGTTGACTTTATCAAAAAAAATAGCATTAAAAATTCAATAGTTTTAGGTCATTCTTTTGGCGGTAAGGTGGCCCTTAAACTGACAAGATATTATCCAAAGCTAATTGATAAACTAATCTTAATTGGATCCTCAGGCATAAAACCGGATCCAAGTATTAAAAGGGTATTAATATATCCCCTGGCAAAAATAATTCATCATCTTATTCCGGATATCTTTAATTTAAAAACTTTAATTCGAAAAAGATTTTATAGAAAAATAGAGTCAGATTATGAAAATGCCGGACTGATGAAAGATTCTTTAATCAAAACTTTGAAAGAAGATTTAACTTATGATTTGTCTCAAATTAAAGTAGAAACATTAATACTGTGGGGAGAAAAAGATCGGGCAGTGTCCTTAAAGTACGGTAAAAGAATGTATCAGCTGATTGAAAATTCAAAACTGGTTATTTTAGAAGGTAAGGGTCATTATTTACATATACATGATCCGGAGAGGGTAGCTTATTATGTCAAAGATTTTAGCTGAAATTTTTCCCATTTTAGATCATTTATATATTTATCAAATTTTAGAATATGATTTTGTAGATTTTTTGGGATGGTTTATTAAACATCCTTTTAAAAGGAATTTGCAAGTCAAACACAAATTACAATTCAGTAAAAAGGCTATAGCTTTGCTTTTAGGAACAATCTTTTGGGAACTGTTTTCCGCCTACTTTTTATCTTTGCAGTTTTCAAAATCAATTTTGTTTTTTCTGATCCTTTTTCAGTTAATTACTCCGATTTTTATTATTCTTTCCCATTTAACATATTTACCATTTGAGATTTATTTAAAAGGTGAGATTTTAGATAAAACAAAACAAAAGCTTAACCATTTACCAAATTTAAAAATTGTGGCCATTACCGGTTCTTTTGGTAAAACTTCTACCAAAGATATGTTATATACCTTACTTTGGAAAGATTATTCCGTAGTTAAAACTCCTAAAAGCTTTAATACTCCTTTAGGAATTGCACAAACAATCTTAGAAGATGTTAAAAGTAATACTCAAATTCTAATTGCGGAAATAGGCGCATATCGGGAAGGAGAAATTGCCAAAATTGCCAAAATTATAAAACCCCAGATTGGCATTATTACCGCAGTTGCTCCTCAGCATCTGGAAAGGTTTGGTTCTTTGGAAAATATTGCCTCAGCCAAGTTTGAACTGGCAGAAAACCTTACTCCCGGAGGGCTGGCGGTTTTAAATAATGAATATGGAGTGTTAAAAAGCTTGAGTGGAAATTTAAGAGGTCTAAAAATTAAATTTTATGGTCAGGATAGTTCAATTTATGCAACAGATATTAAAACAGGTATAGATGGTACAAACTTTAATATGCATACTCCAAGAGGTACTAGCCAAATTAAAATACCTTTAATCGGGGAACATCATGTGAGTAATTTCCTGGCAGCTGCAACTGCTGCCATGCAGATAGGGTTAAGTCTCAAAGAAATCAGGGACAGGGCCAATTTACTTTTACCTACCCCTCATAGATTAGAAATTAGGAAACAAAAAGGATTAACTATCATTGATAATACTTACAATACCAACCCTAAAGCAGCCCAGTCTTCTTTAAATTTGCTTAATAATTATCCAGCCAGTCAGAAAATTATTATTACCCCTGGACTAATAGAACTAGGAAAAGAAGCAGGAAAAGAAAATCAAGCTCTGGCAAAAAATGCAGCTGCATTTGTGGACAGATTTATTATTGTCGGAGAAAATGCTAAAAAAGATCTGCTGGCAGGTTTGAGGACAGCTAAATTCCCCAGAGAAAAAATATATCTTGTTAATTCTACTAAAGAAGGAATTAACTTACTCTCTAAAATCTCCAAACCAAATGCTGTAGTCTTGCTGGAAAATGATCTGCCTGACCAGTATTTTTAAATCATTTTTCCAAAATAGCAGCTTTTGCCATTTGAGAAAGCAGGGGAGAATTAAAAGTATATTGAGTCTTATTTGTATCCTCAAAGCGCTTTAACCCATCAGCAATAACTCTATCCAGTAACTGACTATATTTAATTCCTAAAGGTTCAAATAAATAAAATGCAAAAGATCCGGGTAGAGAATTTACCTCATTTACCCAAAACTGTTCATTTTTTGGATCAACAAAATAATCAATCCTTGCCACCCCGCAACCTTCTAATGCTTTAAAAATCTTAACTGTTGCATCCTGGATTTTTTTGGCTAAATTTTTACTAATGGGGGCAGGGATTTTTCTGGATAAAGAGGCCATACTCCCTCTGCTTTCTTTGCTACCCTTACCACCCTTCATATATTTGTCCTCATAAGACAATGTTTCACCCGAACGGATTGGCATTTCACAAACAGAGGGTGTAACTTTTTCATAACCTAAGGTTGCACAATTTATCTCAATACAATTTTCAAATGCTTGCTCAACTAAAATTTTATCCGAATAAGTTGAGGCAATCTCGATATTAAATGAAAGCTCATCTATGCTGTTTGCTTTATTAATACCAATAGTTGAACCAATGTCTGCAGGTTTGATAACCATAGGAAAACTCAAGCCATTCTGAACTTGTTTCAGAATCTTTTTTGAGTCTTTAATCCAAGCATTTCTATTTATGGAGACAAATTTTGCTACCTCAAATCCCAAAGACTGAAAAACATACTTGCTTAGGATTTTATCCATAGCAATGGCAGCACCCAAAACATTAAAACCTACATAAGGAATTTGATAAATTTCAAATACTCCTTGTATACAACCATCCTCTCCGAAAGATCCATGAAAGGCAGGAATAGCTACATCTAAAGCTATAAATTGCGGGAAAAATCCCTGCTTAACAATTCCTGCTTGTCCATTTTTTTTAACAAAATTTACTTTTGAGGAAGATAAAATTAAAGAATCTATATCTCTATAGTTTTTTATATCCAAAAATTTAGGGTTAGTATAAAAGTCACCTTGCTTAGAAACATAAACCGGTACCAACTCATATTTTTCTTTATCAAGATTTTCAAAAGCTTGAAGTGCGGTAATTACAGACACCTCATGTTCTGTAGACCTACCTCCAAAAAATAATCCTAGTCTTATTTTATTCATAATATGTACTCATTTACGAACGAAGTATAATATATCATAAGCGGAGCTTGCGAGCTAATCGCTCTAAAATGAAAACTACTTTTTTAAAACTCAATAATCCACTAGAAATATTAAACATAATAGAAAAGATGTTAAAGATTGCTTATGGGCAGCAAAAGGATAATAAAAAGGCGGTGATGGTGGGACTGGCTGCTCCACAAATTGGCATTTCCAAAAAAATTATCTTAGTGGATATAGCTGCCAATGGTAAAGGTAAAGTAGGAGATTTACGAGTATATATTAATCCGCAAATTATCTGGAAATCTAAAAAGATGGGGGAGTGGTATGAAGGATGTTACTCAACAGGAAATATTTGCGGAATAGTTTCTAGATCCACAACTATAAAAATTCGTGCAGCTATCATAAAGTTTGAAGCCAACCAACCCCTGGGGTTAGAAGTTGAAGAAAAACATACTGGGTATGTTGCAAGAATTTTTCAACATGAAATTGACCATTTAAACGGAATTTTATTTTATAAACACATTAAAGATCCTGATAAGCTACACTTAGTCAAAAAAAGTGAATTTCCTTTATATAGAGATAAGCAAGCCTGGAAAAATTGGCCTAAAAAATATCCTTACCCTCTGTTAATTTAGCCTGGTTTTTGTAAGAGAAAAGTGTTAGAATGAATTGGGTTAGAACCCTTTTTTTAATGGTTTAGACTTCACGGTATGACAGATAACATTGGCAAAATACAACCAGCTCCTATTATTGATGAAATGCAAAAATCCTATTTGGATTATGCAATGTCTGTTATTGTCTCCCGGGCTCTACCGGATGTCAGAGACGGCCTAAAGCCTGTACAAAGAAGAATTATCTTTGCCATGCATGAGCAGGGTTTACACCATACTTCCCGTTACCAAAAGTCAGCTGCGGTTGTCGGAGAAGTATTAAAGAATTTACACCCTCACGGTGATGCCCCAGTTTATGAGGCCATGGTTAGAATGGCCCAAAATTTTTCTATGAGATATGTTCTAGTCGACGGACAAGGTAACTATGGGTCTATCGATGGAGACTCACCAGCCGCAATGAGGTATACTGAGGCTAGACTATCGGCTATTGCTGATGAATTACTCCGGGATATTAATAAAAATACAGTTGAATTTATAGACAATTATTCGGGCACTACTCAAGAACCGGTTCTGCTACCTTCAGTTATACCCAATTTGTTACTTAATGGTGCAGCAGGTATTGCTGTGGGTATGGCAACTCAAATCCCACCACATAATCTAGGTGAGGTTTGCGATGCCTTAATTTACATGATAGAACATCCAGTCAAAAAAACTACTACAAATGGGAAGGTTGATACACAATTAGAAGCCCACAACAGTCGTGGTGATTTTTCTTCTGAGGCTACTGTTGAAGATTTAATTAAGTTTATAAAAGGTCCCGACTTTCCAACAGGCGCTTCCATCTATGACCAATCAGAAATTTTAGCAGCATATGCCACAGGTAAAGGCAGAATTGTGATGAGGGCTAAAGCAGAAATTGATGAAACCTCCTCCGGCAAAGTACAAATTATTGTTTCTGAACTGCCTTACCAAGTTAATAAAGCTACCTTGATTGCCAGAATTGCCGATATGGTTAAAGATAAAAAGTTAGAGGGGATTGCAGATTTACGGGATGAATCAGACAGAAAACAGATGGTCAGAATTGTATTTGATCTAAAGCGTGATGCCAAACCTCAATCACTTTTAAATAATCTTTATAAACATACAGCCATGCAGTCTGTTTTCAATGTTAATTTAGTAGCCTTAGTTGATGGCGTACCTCATCTTTTAACTTTGAATTTAATCCTGGAAGAATTTATCCGCCATAGACAGGTGGTAGTCAGAAAGCGCTCGGAATTTGAACTGGCTGAAGCCAAAGCCCGTGAGCATATTTTAGAAGGATTAAAAATTGCAGTTGATAATATTGACGCAGTCATTGAAACAATCAAAAAGAGTAAAGATGCAGATGAAGCACGGGCTAATTTGATGAAAAAGTTTAAGTTAACAGAGCTTCAAGCTATAGCTATTTTGGATATGCAACTTAGAAGACTGGCAGCTTTAGAAATCCAGAAGATTGAAGATGAATTAAAAATGGTCAGAGAAACAATTTCTTATTTAGAAGATTTATTATCTCATCCAGAAAAGATCTTAAAGGTTATCAAAGAGGAACTGTCAAAAATTAAAGAAAAATATGCAGACGACAGAAGAACGAGAGTTTATAAACAAAAAATAGGGGAGTTTAATGAGGAAGACTTAGTCCCAAATGAAGTCACAATTGTCACAATTACTGAAGGCGGTTATGTCAAAAGACAATCTCCGATGTCTTTTAGAACCCAACAAAGAGGCGGCAAAGGAGTAATGGGAATTTCTACCAAGGAAACTGATGCTGTGTCCCATATTTTCTACACTCAAACCCATGACAATATTTTGTTTTTTACAGACAAGGGTAGGGTATTTCAAATTAAAGTTTGGGACATACCGGAAACCCAAAGAGCTGCTAAGGGTCAGGCAATTGTCAATTTAATCAATGTAGAACAGGGAGAAAAAGTTACAGCAGTTTTAACCAGGCGTCAAAAAGGTGAGGAGTTTAAATACTTCTTTATGTGTACTCAGTTTGGTACTGTCAAAAAAACTGCTATAGAAGAATACGCTAATATCAGAAAAAATGGTTTGGTAGCTATTAAGCTTGATGCCGCTGATGTGTTAGGTTGGGTTTGCCCGACTACAGGAGAAGATGATACCATCATAGTTTCTAAAAAAGGCAAATCTATCAGGTTTACTGAAAAACAAGTCAAACCAACCCATAGAGATACCTCGGGAGTAAGAGGCATCCGGTTAGGTAAAGATGATGAGGTAGTTTCTTTAAATATTGTAGGCAAGACAGAGGGGGAACTTTTGGTAGTAATGGAAAATGGATTAGGCAAGAAAACGTTGACCACAGGTTGGTCTAAACAGGGCAGGGGAGGACAAGGAGTTAAGGCTGCCCAAATTACTGCTAAAACAGGGGATATAGTAACTGCTCAAGTTATTGACAAAACAATGGATACTTTGGTTCTAACTTCTACTAAAGGTCAGCTAATTAAAATGGATCTTAGGGAGGTACCAACCTTACAAAGACAAACTCAAGGAGTCATACTAATGAGAGTAAGGGACGGCGAACGGGTGGCTGCAGCCACAGTAGTCTCATCCAGCGAGAGGACGGCAGACAATAAAGAAAGCTAATGAAAAAATCAGCTATTTTATCTAGCATTGCCATAGCCTACTTCATGATTGGCTTTATAGTAGCTATTGCTTTTGCCATTTATTACCGTTGGCCTTTTATTTCTTTTTTGTCTCCTGGATTTTACTCTGTAATTTTAACCTGGCCTTTCCAAGCAATAGGGTTTACAAATGACTTACTTTACTTTGGCCTCGCAGGAAAACCAATATAGAACTATAGGTTGACATTAAATTTTATTTCATTATAATATCTTCATATGTCAAATATAAAAGAAGGGATTGAGGAGGTATTTAATCCCCAAAAGCTTCATACTGACCCCTTTTGGCAGTTAGAGTACGGCGTACCTTTTGATAAAGTTACTTATGTAGTTGATAGCGTTTATCCAGAAGATTGGGATGATTTTTCCAATCCTGCTTATATTGGGGGATGCATTAAAGCCATGGATCGAGTAGAAGAACTAGTGAGAACCAGTGCTTCGACAGCATTTGTTATCAAAAGACCTTTAGCTGACAAACTCCGCAGAGAAGCAGATGAACATGAATATATTGTCTTCAAAGCCGACTTTCCAGCAGGTAAAAATGTTAAATAATAATATTTCTTGTAAGAAATTATTTACTTTCAAAGAATTTCTGGACAAAGTCATTAAGATAATTGGAAACCCGGGAAACTAAAAAACCTGTAAGTAAAAAATCCAAAAATGGGGAATTACTTTGTAGTCCAAACATCAAATTAAAAATACTTACCTGATAAGTAAACACCAGTAAAATAGAGACAGCCAATGACAAAAGAGGCAAATAGGGCTTTAGTCTTTCCATATTGCCAAAAAGATACTCTATAATTGCCTCACTAAGAATGGAAAATACCAGTACCGCCACTAAAGAGGTAACATTAATATTCAATTAAAGTCCTTTCCGGGCGGGAGTAAAAACTTATATAAGTTAACCAAAGCCTGGATTATTGTCAAGGTCTGATCCACCTTTAGTTCGCTCTTAGCTTGAGTGGGGGAGGAAGTTGCCATTTTTAGCTTGTTAATTTCTTGTTCTCTTTCCTGTAATACCTCCCGTAGTAAAATCACTTGCTGGTTTACAGAAGCTAGGCTGGTTTGTAAATTACTCACTTGTGTTTCTAAATCCGAAGCCTTTTTTGCCATATTAATTAAGTTTTGATGCTCTTTTGAATTAACCATAGATTCAGTAATCTGTTCAATACTTTGTTCGCTTCTAATGTAATGTTCCAATCCTCCTAAATCTGCTTCCCTGCCTAAAATAGTTTTATAAAGCTGGGCTATTCTGTTTTTGCGGTCCGAATTTGGATACAAGAAAACCTCCGACTGAGCAGCTATTCCTTCTACAATTTGAATCCTCCAGGAAGGCCAATCATCTCCAGGGCAGGCAGTAGACTGGTTAGGCAATTCCTTATGACCTCTGACTTTATCCCAGGAAGTAACATTGGGCAAGTCCGGGTATTCATTAATAAAAAACTCACAAAGTTTATGGGTACTATCCACTTGTTCAACAGTCGGCACTCTGCCGGAAGTAAAATTACCCACCAAACAAATGCCTATCACCTGTTCATTTAAGTTGGCGACATTAGCCCTGGCTGTTGAGATATCTCCCACATAATAAACTGTTCCATCTTTAGTAATAACAAAATGATAGCCGATGCCGCCCCAGCCGTTATTTTGTATATGGTAATTTGCTATCTCTTCCGGAGTTTGGGTATCAGGTGCCGCAGTATGGTGGATAGCTAAAAAATTCACTTGTGATAAATCCCTAACCCAACTCCAGTTATATGAATCGCCTGGAATCAAGTCTCTTAAATCCACAAACTTGTTTCCTAAGGATTGAATCTGAAGATTGGTTTTTGCCATACAAGGGGACAGAAGTTCATTAATACTACAGGCATTATTTTAGCTTGTCAATCTAAATTTTGAACAATTGCCTCAAAAAGGGGTTTGTTAGTATCAGCAACTGCATGATCAGCACAAAAATAACGGATGCAAGTAACTTGGTATTGGACACAATTGAGTGATGTCTTCTAATGATAAAGGGAAGCATCATTTGCAAAACTACCATCATGGTAAAAGTATAACCTCTGCTATCCCGCAGTCCCCAAAGCATACTTGAAAAGTAAAAGAAAACAAAACAAATTACGGATATTGCTATACCTCCAATTAGAATATAGCGGGTCATTTTCCAATCTAAAAGAGTAGAGTTTGATCTTGGAGGTACTCTCATAATATTTGGAGAGGCGCTGTCAAAACCTAAACTTAATGCCGGCAGCCCATCTGTGACAAAATTAATCCAAAGAATTTGGGTAGGCAAAAGGGGAGTGGGTAACCCTAATACTACTGCAAAACCTATTAGAAGTATTTCTGATAAATTACCTGTTAATAAAAATTTAATTACTTTTAGGATATTGTTATAAATTAACCTGCCCTGTTCAACAGCTGTAACTAAAGTTGAGATATTGTCATCCAAGAGTACAATATCTGAAGCCTCCCTTGAGACATCTGTACCGGTCTTACCCATAGCTACCCCAACATCAGCCTTCTTTAAAGCTAAAGCGTCATTTACGCCATCACCGGTTACTGCTACCACTTCACCTAATTTCTGATAAGCCATTACCAACCTATACTTATCTTCCGGCGTAATCCTGGCAAAGATTTTGACCTTGCCAATTCTTTGTAACAATCCTTCCTCGCTCAATTGGTTTAACTGAGCGCCTGTTAAAATTTCATCTCCTTCTGAAAGTAGACCAATGCTTTCTCCAACAGCTTTTGCCGTTAATTCATTATCACCTGTCACCATCACCACCTTAATCCCAGCTTGTTTTGTTAACCTGATTGCTTCTTTGGCTTCCTCTCTGATTTCATCTGCAATTCCTATTAGTCCCAAGAAATTATTATCTTTGGAAAAAGCTAAAACTCTTAAACCTTTCCTGGCCATTTTCTGATATTCCGAGTCCCAAAGTTGACGCTCTTTTTCTGATAATTTGCATTCAACAATTATCACCTCCGGTGCACCTTTAACAAAAAGGTTCTTTTTACCGTCCTGCTGCCAGGTAACACTCATTTTCCTGGTAGTTAAACTAAAGGGGATTTCATTGATTAATTTTCCCTCTGATCTTTCTAAATCAATATCCATCCCTCCCTCTTTTGCCCAAATTAGCAAGGCTCCTTCTGTGGTATCACCTAAAATATCAAAACCACCATTATCTTCTTTTAAAACCAAATTGGCACTATTACAAACTACGGCACACTTGACCAGGTCCTGATCTTTACCCTCAACTGATTGTATTTCTGAAACCCTCATTTCATTTTTTGTCAAAGTACCGGTTTTATCAGACGCAATTAAGGTAGTTGCACCCAATGACTCAACCGCAACCATTTTGCGGACCAAAGCCTTCTTGCGGTACATTTTTCTAACACCTAGTGCCAAAATAATTGTCACCACCGCGGGCAAACCTTCAGGTACCATCGCTACCATCAAAGCAATGCTGACAAATAGCATTTGAAAAATATCAAAACCCTGCAAAATTCTGATAATAAAGACAGCCCCTGCAATTGCGATTGCTCCAATACCTACTTTTTTGCTTAAATTAAACAGGTCTTTTTCTAAAGGAGTCTTCTCTTCTTCAACTTCAGCCAGGGTTTGGGCAATTTGTCCAAATTGAGTTTCCAGCCCGGTTTTAGTTACTGTAAATTTAGCTCTTCCTGAAACAACAGTTGTCCCAAAAAACAGCAAATTTTCATTGAGCTTGTCAGACTTTGCAACCGGCAAAGATTCACCGGTTAAAATTGACTCGTTGATCTGCAAAGAATACGACTCTACGATCCGGCCATCAGCCGGTACCCGGTCACCGCTTTCCAGGATTACCAAATCGCCGGGAACGATTTCAGTTGCTAAAGTTTCCACCTGCTTACCGTCCCTGATGACTCTCGTTTTTAAAACTTCAAACTTACGCAAAGCTTCCATTTCCTTTGAAGCTTTATATTCCTGCCAAAAGCCTAAAACAACATTAAGTAACCAAATCCCAAAAATAAGCAAAGTATCTAAGATATCTCCTATTAAATAGGACAGGGTAATTGCTACAATTAATATATATGAAAGCGGGTTTTGAATTTGATTTAGAAGTATTTTTGCAAAAGAAGCATCACCTTTGACAGGCAGTTGATTATATCCAAACTTTTTAAGCAATAACACAGCTTGAGCCGATGTAAGTCCTTGCGTCATAAGAAAGATTTAGCTATAAGCAATATTGCTAAAATTCCTAAACTATTTAACACAAAAGTTAAAATCGCCAGCTTAAAATATGATAGAGATGAAATTCCAAGCAATATCAATCCAAGCTCATCAGGAAAAGGTGAGGCAACAAGTAGCATACCTAAAATAATACCTACTAAATTTAGATGATATTTTATAGAAATCTTTTTTATCTTCCTAAAGCTCTGTGCGTGTTTGATAAAAGAAAATGTTTTAAATAAACTCCTGAAAAACTTTAGTATTAACAAATCTCCCAAAGCTGCACCCAAACCCCCAAGGATTGTAACCAGATAGATATTAGTTGTAGATCCTAAAATAATAAAGAGTACCACTGAAAGGGGAGCCGTCAAAAAGGATGCATAAAAAACGCCTGATAAAGTAAGTAAGGTGAATTTAGAAAGAGTTGACTGCATGACCAAGATCGTTGGATCTAAAGATTTAAGAATATAAAAGGATAAACCAAGTATTAAAACAAAAGTAGCAATTTTTAAAAAAATGTTCATATTATTAATGTTCACATTATTATTGTAGCAATAAGTAAATAATCTTGACATATGTATCTTTAATAGGAGATTATTAAATTAAGGGGGTGATAAATATGCAACTAGTTTTGGCTTTGCTGCTTAATACTGCAGCTTTGCTTATTACAGCCTATATTGTACCTGGATTTAAAGTCGACAATTTCACTACGGCTTTACTTGCTGCTATAGCCTTGGGAGTAGTAAACACGTTTATTAAACCAATCATCAGTTTGATTACTTTACCTTTAAGCATTGTCACCTTAGGTTTATTTGTTTTTGTTGTTAACGCCATAATGTTGTTTATAGTGGCTGCAGTAGTTAAGGGGCTAACAATTGATGGCTGGCTGCCGGCAATATTGGGGGCTATTGTTTTATCAGTTGTCTCAACTGTCTTAAACAGTGTACTGAAAGACTTAGGCAAAAGGTAGAGTGTTATTGGCCTTTGTTCCCTGAATGGAAAGATTTGTGGACATCTTTTAAATGAGCATTCGTGACATGGGTATATATTTGAGTA
>CAZYBP010000025.1:11759-13524 GCA_964645555.1 uncultured Gammaproteobacteria bacterium | reverse complement strand
CCATCGGGCTTGCAATTTATTGGAATACATATACAATACTAGGGATATTGCAGCAGTATCAAGTGACAGGCTGGGGAGGATTGGAGAGTCTAGTGACTAGAGTCAAGAGTCTAGTGTAAAATTCCAGACTCTAGATTCTAGCGACTAGCTACTAATTTATGGAAGAACAACTGAGTGAAGTATTAGATAACATATTAGGATTACTACTTTTAGAGGGTAGTTATGAGATAGAGGACGCTGAGGATGGGTTTTTAGTTTCCATTGAAACTAAAGATGCAGGTAGGCTTATCGGTGCCAGAGGTGAATCCCTGGAAGCTTTACAGCTTTTGATTAACCAGATTATGTCTTTAAAACAGAAAGAAAATTTCAAAAGAGTGATTTTAGATGTGTCTGGTTGGAGAAAGCAAAAAGAAGAGGAGCTTAAGGCAAAGGCTGCTGAATGGGCTAAGCAAGTTAAAGAAAGCGGTAACGAATTAGAACTAGAGCCAATGTCTGCGTGGCAAAGAAGAATTATCCATATGACGATTGGTGAAGATGAAGCCCTATCAACTGAAAGCATGGGTGAAGGCCGGGATAGACATATTGTAATTAAAGCCAAAGACCAAAAATCAACCCCAATTAAATCAAAGTCAAAAAATAAAACAGGCAAAACCAATGCTGAAGCTGAAGAGAGTTGAGCAAATACTCCTCTTTCTGACAATCCTATTTCTTCCTACCCAACTTGGCAAACATTTTTGGCCTACATTTAGTTTTATTTACTCTTTGCCAATTGATTATTTATCCCCCACCTTCTATTTTTGGGACTTGCTGGTTGTTGGGCTGTGTCTAACCTTTATTTGGCAGAAAAAGCATATTAATAGACTGGCAATGAATTTGTTATATCTTTTCATTTTTACTCAAGCTATCTCTCTTTTAGGTAATGGAGTAAATACAGGAGTTGGGTTTGTCAGACTTGAACAATATTTAATTGCTGGTTTTTTTGGAGTTTATATAGCCTCCTCAAAATTAGCTGACATACGTTTGATTGTCTTTTTAGGTTTGGTATTGTCAATTACAGGCGAAGCATTGCTTGCGATTTTTCAGTTTTTAAAAGGTGGGACAATAGGATTCTGGATATTGGGTGAGCGGACTTTTTCATTGTCAACTCCAGGTATCGCTAAGTTTGATTTTTATGGCAGCCATTTTTTACGTCCATATGCCACTTTTCCTCATCCAAATACTTTAGCAGGGTTTTTAATTATTGCCACATTAATTTTGACTTGCATGAAAACTGCAAAATCTGGTGTTATCGCTACCATAAGTAAGGTTGCAACCTTTTTAGGTGGCTTGGCTATTCTTCTGACTGTTTCCAGGGTAGCTATACTGGTTAGTGTAATTTCTGTCATGGTTTTGGTAAAGAAAAAGGGAAGAGTCTTGTTGTTAATTTTAATAATAGTCTTGTTGCCTATTTTATATACCAGATTTTCCTCTGTTTTTAATTTTGACAATTTAACATTAATCAGAAGAGAAGAACTTTCCCAAGTTGCTTTCAATTTATGGTTAAAATCCCCTCTTTTGGGTGTTGGATTAAACAACTTTATTCCCGCTGCTTCTGATTTGCTTTTAACAGGTCCCAGCAGGTTTCTACAGCCTGTTCATAACATTTTCCTGCTTTCTCTATCGGAAACTGGGCTTTTAGGACTGTTAGGGTTATTGACGTTACTGGGATACCCTATTTTTAAATTATCTAGATTGTTTAAACCATACATACTACTTGCCTGGGTTG
>CAZYBP010000025.1:0-11749 GCA_964645555.1 uncultured Gammaproteobacteria bacterium | reverse complement strand
TCTCTATCGGAAACTGGACTGTTGGGATTAGGCGGTTTAATAGTCTTACTGGGGTATCCAATATGGAAACAATTTCAAATTTCCAATTTCAAATTTCTAATTATCTGGGGTGTATTTATATTTTTAGGAATGTTTGATCATTACTTTTTAACTTTACCTCAAGGATATAGGTTATTATTTTTACTTTGGGGATTAAGTATCTCCATGCTAGAATGAGTTGATGGAACAGATCATCAAAGTTTCAAAGCAAACTGTTTGGCAGGTTTTGGGAAAAATTGTAACCTCCTTTTCCACAATTATTATTTTAGGAATTGTCAGCAGGCGTTTTGGAGAAGATGGAACCGGTGTTTTTACCCTGGCTTTAACATATCTTGCCTTTTTTACCCTGGCTATAGATTTTGGAGTCAATGCTTATTTGATGCCGGATCTTTTAAAGGAAAATTTTACGTTAGTGTGGCGGAAATTATTTGGTTTTAGGTTAGGGCTTGTGGTTTTATTAATTCCCCTGGCAATCTTAGGTGGATTATTTTGGCCAACTTCAGAGAGTTTATTTAAGCAACTAATACTGATTGGTTCGGTAATGGCCATAATAGAACCTGCTATTTATGTTAGCGCTAATGCTATTTTCCAAAGCAGATTCAGATATGACTTATCTATTATTGGCTGGTCAGTCGCAGCCTTGGTAACATTATTCCTGGTTTATTCAAGTAGCCAAATGAACCTGGGGCTTCCCTGGATTATGGTTGATTATTCTTTAGGCTGGCTCGTTGGCTGTTTTATTTTACTTTTGTTTGTTAAAAAATTTGTTAAAAACATTTGGCCTATTTTTGACTTTAATTTTGTAAAGAATTTAATTAAAAATGCCTGGCCAATTTCTACCACCTTAATTTTAAATGTTGTCTATTTTAGGCTGGATGCTTTTATTTTATCTTTTTACCGCTCATTTGCTGAGGTGGGCATTTATAATTTGTCTTATTCAATTTTCCAGGCAGCCTTAGTATTGCCTACTTTTATCATGAATGGTTATTACCCTTTAATGTTAAGGCATTTACTGGAAAACAAACAAAAGTTTATATCCAATTTAAAAATTGCAATTTTTATAATGAGTATTTTGGGATTTGGAGGAACATTGATAACTGTAATTTCAGCCAACTGGGTTGTTAGCCTAATTGCCGGAGGCAAAGGTTTTGTAGGATCGCCTGAAGCGCTGAGGATTTTATCTTTAAGTTTCCCGGCTTTTTTTGCCTCCTCAGTTTTAATGTGGGCTTTGGTGTCTTTGAAAAAGTACAGGAGTTTACTGGTAATTTATCTGATTGGTTTAATTTTTAACACAGTATTAAATTTATTTTTTATCCCCATTTTTTCTTATCAGGCAGCCGCCTGGATAACCGGATTATCAGAGTACTTGATTTTAATCATGCAGGTAGTTATTCTCTATAAACATTTGAGAGGATAATATGTTTATGCGATTAATAATTTATACAGACGGAGCTTCGCGCGGTAATCCAGGAAAAGCATCATACGGTTTTTTAATTAAGGGCTCAAGCGGGGAAATTTTATATTCAGAAGGAAAATTTTTAGGCATAGCCACTAATAACTTTGCTGAATATAGCGCAGTTTTAAGTGCTTATGAGTACATTAAACAAAAGTGGGATGGAAAGATAACCGAACTAAATTTTTTTATGGATTCAAAGTTGGTGGTAGAGCAACTATCAGGGCGGTTTAGAGTAAAAAGCGAGAATCTCAAACCTTTAATTTATGAAATTAAAAAAAATGAGAGCTTGTTTAGCAGAGTGGCCTACAAGCATGTTCCTAGAAGATTAAATAGCGAAGCCGATGCTATTGCTAATAAAGCTCTTGATAACCTCAATTATCAGGTCTAGAAAGCCCCAGCTGACATAGAATGTCACCTTTTAGCCATATTGCAATTCAAACTCCAAGTGATACCATTTACGCGTGGACGAATTAACTGTAAATAGCAACAAAAAAACCCGCATACTTCTTTCGCGAAACAACCCTGTAGCTTTAGTTGTGGGGGCAGCTGGTTTTCTGGGTTCAAACTTGGTAGATAAACTTTTATTGAAAAATATTCAGGTGATTGGTGTGGATGATCTCAATATCGGCAAAAGAGAGAATTTGTCAAATGCCGTTGAGAAAAAAAACTTTCATTTGCTAATTTCCTCACCGGAGAAATGTAATCTTGAGATAGATAGACTTGATTACATTTTTATAGTTTGGGAGCAGGAAACAGAATTTGCATATTTATTAGAGCTTTTCAAAAAACACAGGGCAAGATTACTGTTTGTGTCTTCTATTGAGCTTTATGATAAAGGAAATGAGAGAGAAAAGTTAGCCTGGTTTAAGAATGCAGAGGTAGAGGTTGCACGGTTTGCTAAAGAGCATAATCTAAACGCGAGAATTTTAAGATTGGGATCAGTGTTCGGTCCCAGAATGGACTTTAATCACTTTGACCCGATGATTAAGTTGATTCAACAAAGCCTGACAGGGGATTTACAAAAGGAGGTGTCCTTGGAATTTTCATCAAGGGCTTTATATGTAGATGATGCAACGGACCTTTTAATTAAATGCATTTTTGCCGGAGCTACAGCTCAAAAGATTTTTGACGGAGTAGCTACAACTCCAGTTAAAGTTTCAGAGGCTAAACAAATACTTTTAGACCCTGTTTGGTATGAAAGTAAAAATTTTATTCCTACAGAATTACCACCCTGGTTTACGCCGAACCTGGAAAAGACGATTAAGTTTTTAAATTGGCATCCACAAACTAAATTAGTTGAGTATCTTAGGAAGACTGTAAATTATTTCAAAGACAACGAAATTAAGGTGCCCAAACTAGTTGATAAAGCCGGGAGGGATGATAGAGGGGAGGAGGACGCTGGAAAATGGAAGATGGAGAAGTCGAAGGAATTGGAGGCATTAAAAAAAATAGGGGAGACAGAAAAAACTGATTCAAAAGAGGATAAGGGGGATGAACAAATTCTTTCTGGCCGAAACAAACAGAGGAATAAATTGCCAAAGCTTTTCTTTCCAACCAGAACCCTTGCTGTATTAGCAGGAATTGTAATTGTTGTTTATGCTTTAATCTGGCCCTTTGTTGCTATGGGCTGGGGAATATTAACTTTCAGATCTCAGCTCCTTTCGGCTATTAAAAGTTTAGAAAGAGGGGAGTTTGATAACAGTATTTTAGCTATCAGACAGGCCAATATAGGGGTATCGGAAGCAAAGTCGATTTTCTACTCACTGGAACCTCTTAGAAATATGGGTATATTAAAATCCCAGTTTGAGACGGGAGACAGCCTATTTAAGTTGGCCAGCCTCTCATCTGATGCAGCTTACAATACAATCTTGGGTATACAGTCCCTATACCAAAGCTTTAAGAGTGTGACAGGAGAATCCGAGCTTGATCCAAAGAAAAGTTTTGAGGATGCACAAGTTTTCTTAGCCTTAGCAGATGAAGATTTATCTAAAGCCTCAGCTTTATTAAATGATCAGAATTTTAAAGATATGGTTCCTGGTTTAATTGAGGGCAATTTAACTAGCCTGGAGTCCAGATTGTCCTTATATGCTAATTTAGTTAAAAAGGGAAGGACCCTGAGTGTATTGCTGCCGGAGATTACCTCCGCGGGCGCTCCTAAAAGTTATTTAGTGCTTTTGCAAAACAATAACGAACTAAGACCAACAGGTGGTTTTATCGGTTCTTTTGCCCATATTTCATTTGAGGGTAGTAAATTAAAAAAGCTTGCAGTGAATGATATTTATGCCATAGATGGACAATTGAAAATGCACGTTGAGCCGCCCAAGGAAATTAAAGAAGATTTGGGGCAAAAAGATTATTTCTTAAGAGATTCAAACTGGGAGCCGGATTTTCCCACCAGCGCCCGTCAGGCGGAGTGGTTTTACACTAAAGAAACAGGGGAGCGGGTAGAAGGAGTGGTGGCATTAGATATTTCTGCCATGGAAGATTTGCTGTCTGTGGTGGGGCCTTTGGATTTAGCAGATTATAATGAGCAGATAACAGCAGATAATCTGTTTGAGAAATCGATTAGCCACGCCGAAGTAGGGTTTTTCCCGGGTTCTCAGGCAAAAAAGAGCTTTTTAACGAGTTTGACTTCTTCCTTATTTAATAAACTGTTTTTCCTGCCAAATCAAAATTGGCCGGGCATTGTTACCTCGCTGGGAAGGTCCTTGGAGGGTAAACATATGAGCGTTTATTTAAATGATCCAAAGCTTTTTTCTTATGTTGTTTCTCAAAATTGGAGTTCGGTTTTGCCTCGTGGTAAACAAGAACAAGGAAACTTAACAGAGGATTTCCTGGCACCGGTTGAGGCAAATTTGGGAGCTAATAAAGCTAACTATTACATTGACAGAAATTACAATTTAGAAACAATTATTGGTAAAGAAGGTGAGGTTAATCATAGGTTAAGAATAGCTTACACCAACAGAAGCCCATCTGATACTTTTCCTGGCGGTAAGTACAAGAATCGGATGAGGTTTTATCTACCTTTCGGGACTAAGTTAAACAGGGTCCTTTGGGGCGAGAGTGATATTACCAAAGATATGAACAGTTTTGTCGATTATGATAGGTCAGGCTATTCTTTCTTGCTAGAACTAGCTCCTAAAGAACAAAAAACTCTAGTGTTAGATTATCAAGTACCCTTCAAGCTACAATTTACCAACAACGAAGCACTTTATAGACTAAATGTAGTCAAACAGGCAGGAACTTTAAAAGATCCTTTTGTCTGGAGTTTAACTTATCCTTTAAACTTAAAGATTATTGGTAGCCAAGGTGAAAGTCTAAGTCCGCAGGAACAAACTGTTCAAACAGATCTATCTACTGATAGAAGCTTTGAAGCAAAATTTAGTAAATAAAGTTGACATGAGTAGGTTTGGCTAATATACTTCCTGTCATGGTAGAGAGAAGTTTTTGCCCAAAAAATGCAGCTCATCTTACTGATCGGCAGCTAGAAATAGCACAAGGGGTTGCATTTGGTCTGGAAAATAGAGAAATAGCAGAGAGACTTGGAATAAGTCCTCAGACTGTGAAGAATCATCTTAGGGGTATGACAGATACACTAGGACTAAGAAATAGAACTGAAGTTGCCGTCGTTGCTCTTTGTGAAGGTTTAGTAAATCCAGACGAGATCCGGGAACACCTGCTTAAAAAAGGGTTGCAAATCCAGCCTGACAATTCTCTTCTCTAGAAGTATTTCTTGAATATTGTTTTAGTCTGTGTTAAATTACTATGGTCAATTTAAGTTAAGTTATGGATAAACTTTCATTAAATGCTCAAGAAAGAATTGTCTTGGGTAAAAAGGTTAAAAAATTAAGGAAAGACGGTTTATTGCCGGGTCATGTATTTGGTAAAAAGGTGGATACTGAACATGTAGCTGTTAGTGCCCATGATTTCTTGAAAACCTTTCATCAGGCAGGGGAGACTGGTCTTATTAGCCTTAAAATAGGGGAAGAAAAAGTCAGACCTGTAATGGTTCGGGGTGTGCAATATGACCCTGTGACAGGTAAGCCTATACACATTGATTTTTACCAGGTTAACTTAAGCCAAAAGGTTAAAGTACCTGTTCCTTTGGTTTTAATAGGTGAGCAACCAGAATCTGTAAATTTGGGGGAAACTATTGTTTTGCAGACTCTAAATGAAGTAGAAGTTGAAGCTTTGCCAACTGATTTGGTAGAAAAAATTGAAGTTGATATTACTTCTTTGAAAAATATAGATGATGCTATTACTGTGGGACAATTAAATTTTGATAGAAGTAAATTAACTGTTCATGCACAAGATGATGAGATTGTTGTTAAATTGGCGCCGGCTATTACGGAAGAAATGAAGAAACAAATGGAAGAGGAATCAGCCGCGGCTGCAGCCGCGGCGGCGGAGGCAGGAACAGCTGAGGGTGGTGAGACTGGCACCGGAAGCGAAGAGGCTAAAGAGGGAGAAGAGGTGGCCGAGGGGGCAGCAGAGAAGCAATCAACGGAGAATTCAGAGCAACCTCAGTCTGGGGAAGAAAATAAATAGCTTCAACCCAGCCTCAGATCACGTAGAAGAAAGAGCCAAACCTTGTCCGTATTGAATCAGAATTCCACCGAATGCTAAAAATATCTTATGCGGCTAATCTGCGTTTTATATGCGGAAATTCGTGCCTAAGGGTAAATATTGTCCGACGTTAAAGTAGTTTTTATTCCTTCTCCCTTTGTTCCAACAAATCTTTGAATAGACCCTTTTTATCAGCCAGCTCATTAAAATTCCCCTCTTGAACTATTTTGCCTTGATCAAAAACTAAAATTCGGTCTGACTTTTTTAAAGTAGTTAATCTGTGAGCAATGGTGATGGTAGTTTTGTTTTTAAAAAGCCTTTCTATATTCTTCTGAATAATGCTTTCATTAGTATTATCTAAAGCAGAGGTAGCCTCGTCAAAAATAAAAAGCTCAGGTGAGGTTAAAATCAACCTGGCTAAGGCCAACCTTTGTTTTTGGCCGCCGGAAAGGTTATTTCCAGCTTCATCTACAACTCCGTCTAATCCGCCCAGTGAATGAATTATTTCCTGATAGATATTAGCCTGTTTAGCAGCCCTAATTATTTCTTGCTCAGCCGCTTTCCGGCCACAGCCATAAGTAATATTGTCACGGATAGTACCGGAGAAAATATAGGTTTTTTGCGGCACGTAAGCTATTTTTTGGGAGATTTCTTCCCGGGAGATATTTGTTAAGTCTTTGCTGAATAAATAAACCTGGCCTTTATAGTCATGAACTAACCTGAGCAGTATTTTAACCAAGGTTGTTTTGCCACCGCCGGAACTGGAAACTATACCGATTTTTTCTCCTGGTTTAACCGATAAAGTGATATTGTTTAAGATTAGCTGATGGGAGTTTTCTGGGTAGGCAAAGGAAAGGCTTTTAATATTTAAGATTGAATTTGGAATTTCTGTGTTTGACCTAGAGTGTTGGCTAGGTGGTGGAATACGGAATGAAATGTCGGTGGGCTCGTTTAACAAGGAATATAAATCATTAACCAAGATAGAGCTTTCATGAGCTTGGTCTAAGATTCGGTGAATCTCCCGCAAAGGGCCTGTGATGGATAAAAATAAAATTGAATAAACTAAGATATCTCCTTTAGAAATAATTCCTTGAGCAGCCAGTAAGATAGATAGGCTAATAACTAAAATATAGAAGAATCCCTCATTTAAATATTTGACCGCATCAAAAATGGCCATAGAGATATGGTGACGGATTTCTTTTTGCCTTGAGCTTTCTGCTACTTCCTCAACCTTTTTAACTTCCTCATGAGCGGTGTCCAATACCCTGATTGTTTCTAAGCCAGTTAGCATTTCTACCACTGCGCCGTCTATTTTTTCTTTAGTTCTTAACAACGCCACCCTAATACCTTTTTGAGAGGAGACTTGTTTGAGAATAATATAAAGCCCACTAGGGATAACCAAAACCATCACTGAGGCCAAAAGAGGTTTTTGGGTTAAGGCAATTATAATGGCAGCCAATGCTGAGAAAAAAATGGGTAAAAATTCTAAAAATCCCAACTTAATTACCCTGACTAAACCTTGGATCGCTCTAAAAACCCGGCCGTGCAGAGCCCCGATTTGTTGTTTATTAATGACTGCAATGTCTGTTTTTAATAAATGTTCTACTACCTCAACAGTTTCTTTCTTGTCAGTTTGGGTAGCCACATTTTCCACTAAATATTTGCGCAAAACTGTTAGAGCTTCCCTGATTAAAATGATGATTATGATTAAACCAATAAAAGGTAGAGCTAGGGCAAACTGGATATTTTGGGTACCAACTAATTTATCAGTTAGTTTTCCTAAAATTAAGGCTGGGAGGTTGGTTAAAACACCGGTAATCAGCATAATGATAGAGGCAAATATTAAAGAGACTTTTTCAGGCCTATCTAAAAGTTTTAAAGCTCTTTTAAAACCTATCAGAATTTCTGCCAGTTCTTTATTCATAAGATGAGGTTATCATACTATGGACAAGATGAGGTTGCACTATCTAACGGTAAACTTCTTTCCTATGGCCGACTTTTGTGATAATCACAGTTTTACTTACTTTATCTATGGTGTAAACTACTCTATAATCTCCGATTCTTATTCTGTAACCTTGTCCACCCTCTAATTTCTGTGAGCCTAAACCATAGGGGTTATCTTTAAGCTGAAGAGCTTTTTCGAAGATACGGTGGGAAACATTTTTATCTAAATTTACTAATTCCTTTTCAGTAGACTTTGTAAATTTAATTTGCATTAACTCATTTTAGTTTATATCCTATTTTTTTAGCAACTTCTTCAAAAGATACAGTAGGTTCATTTTTTCTTTCTTCAATAGCTTGCAGGTCTTCCAAGTCCTCTAAGGCTTGTTCTAATTTCTCATAGTATTCAGGATCCACCAATACAGCAGCAGGTTCTGAGCGTTGTAACACCACCATAGGTTTTTTAGAGGTTTTAACCTTTTCCACCACCTGCTTGGTGTTTTGTTTTAAGTCTGTAATAGAAACTACATTAATCATATGAGTACATTATACCATACCTTTAAAAGTACATTTGGATGTACTTAAATTGTAGGCCAAGTAGTAATCATGATTGATTTACCTTCATGAGGTAACTTTTGCCAAAGTTCTTCTGTGATAAAAGGCATAAATGGGTGTAAAAGTTCTAAGGAAGTTTTAAATACATATTCTAAAATAGGTTGAGTCTCTATCCGCCTATTTTTGGTGATTTCTATATATTTATCCGCAAATTCATGCCAAATAAATTCATACAATTTATCAATGGCCAAATGTAGATTAAAACCTTCTAGGTCTTTGGTGACATCTTTGGTAATCTGATTAAGTTTTTCTATAATCTCTTTATCATTTGGGTTAGACAAGCTTTGTACGGTAGGTATATCTTCATACATGCTTTTTGCCCCCTCAGGTTTTAGTTCCACTATGAAGCGGGCAATATTTCTTAGTTTGGTGCCAAAGTTTCTAAAGTTTTTACACCTTTCATCCATGGTTTGGCGGGATGCCTTGCCATCTCTGCCAGGTGCAGCATAACTGTATAAAGCCATTCTGGTTGCATCAGTACCCCATTGATTTCTTAATTCATTAGGATCTATGCCATTACCTAAGGATTTGGAAAACTTCCTGCCCTCTAAATCCCTGATCATGCCATGAAAAAACATATTTTCAAAAGGAACTTTCTGGGTAAAATGAAGTCCCAGCATAATCATTCTGGCAATCCACAGGTATTTTATTTCCGGAGCAGATAATTCAAATTGCCATGGATAATACTTTTCAAATTCTTTTGATTGTACAGGCCAGCCTAAGGTAGCCATAGGCCAAAGCCCTGAAGAAAACCAGGTATCTAGAACTTGTTCATCTTGAACCCAGTGTTTTTGGTTACAGGTTTGACAATTTTTGCCGGGTTCTTCCAGAGAAATAACCATATCCCGGTCCCTGCCTACTAAATGGTTGGGATTACATTTTTGGCAATACCAAACCGGGATTCTGTGTCCCCACCAAAGGGAACGGGAAATACACCAGTCGCGGATTACCTCCATCCAATCCGACAAAATCTTTTGATAGTTTTTGGGTACAAAATTGACTTCATTTATTCTTTTTAAAGCTTTCTTTGCCAAAGGCTCCATTTTGACAAACCATTCTTCAGAAATTAAAGGTTCAACAGTAGTCTTACAACGTTCACAGATAGGTACTGAGTGAGTATATTCTTCCTGTTTTTCGATTTGGGCTTTTAGGAGTTCAGTTGCTTTGGTCCTGGCCTCCAGAATCTTTAACCCCTTAAGATTTGGATCCAGTTCAGTCACTCTGCCGGTTTTATCTATAACATGAAGAGTGGATAAGTTATGATCTTTGCCGATTTCGTAATCTAATAAATCATGTCCAGGAGTAATCTTTAATGCACCTGTACCAAAATCCTTTTCCACTCTTTCATCTTCCAGAATTGGGATTTTAGTTTGAGTAAAGGGATTAATGGCGTTTTTACCAACTAAATGTGTATATTTGGGATGTTTTGGGTAGATTGCGATAGCTACATCAGCAGCAATGGTTTCTGGCCTGGCAGTAGCGATAGTTATGGCTTCATCAGAATTCTCTACCTGGTATTTAATAAAGTAAAGCTTTTCTTTTCTTTCTTCATATTCCATCTCCACATCTTCAATGGCTGTTTGGTCTTTAGGGCACCATTGGACAATGTAGGCTCCCTTATAAAGTAAATCCTGTTCCCAAAAACTTTTAAATTCTTCTAAAACTGCTTTTTGGACCTTTTCTTCTAAAGTGAAAACTTCCCTTGACCAATCTGCAGATAAACCAAACACTGTCCAGGTATTATGAAAGGTTTTATAAACTTCTTCCTTGAATTGCCAGGCTCGCTTCATCCATTCATCCCTGCCTAATTTTTGTTTGGAAGTACCCTCTTTTTCTAATAGTTTATTTAAGGTGCCTTCAAATTGGATGCCGGCATGGTCAACTCCCGGTAAAAGTAACACATCAAAGCCCTGCATCCTTTTGAATCTAGCAATGGCATCTAAAATAGCATGTTGCATGGCATGGCCTAAATGAGGGGATCCGGTTAAGTTAGGCGGAGGGATTAAAAGACCATAAGGAGGTTTGGAAGAATTAGGGTCTGCTTTGAAAAACCCGGAATCTTCCCAGAATTTGTACCATTTTTCCTCAACTGTTTTTTGATCGTATGTTTTATCCATATAGCATATTATAATGCAAATTTAGTTAGAACCTCTATGATCTTTTAGCTGAGTCTATCTTAGAATTATAACCGCGGTAATCTTTAGGATTAAATTTTCTTACTAGAGAATCTATGGGTATTGGGTGAGAAGCCCGGAAAGTTCGTTCAACTACATGATTATTAAGCAGGATCATGTCTACTTCTTCACCAGTAGATTGGGGTGATCTTTTTGCTAATGCCAGCACCCTAGTCCCACGAGGAGATTCTATATTTATATACGAACTGTAGAAACCAACTGGACTACGCTTATTATCCACCCAAACACTTTGGGTGGGGGCTATAAAACCCTCTTGAACATGAAAAAGTTTTCTTTCAGCCATAGTTCTCCTTTAAAATAAGCCCTTAAGGGCTTGAATAAATGATTCTACGCGGAGTTTAAGAGTCTTGTCAATATAGGCCTAAATTTGGATCTGCCTGTAAGCTGAAGGAGTCGGTAATCTCTTTTTGGAAAAAAGCAGCAGCTGCAATCATGGCACCGTTATCAGTGCATAAATAGGGTGGCGGAATGTGTAATTTCACTTTTAACTTTTCACTTTTAACTTTTAACGTACGAACCAGTTGCTGGTTTGCTGCTACGCCCCCAGCTATCATAATTTGATCAACTTTATGTAATTGGGTAGCCCGGATAGTTTTTTCCACCAAAGTTTCTATAATTGCAGCCTCGATTGAAGCGGCTAAATCAGCTTTGGAGGCATCTGGCTGTTCTTTTAATAAATTTGCTACAGCAGTTTTAAGCCCGGAAAAGGAAAAATCAAAATCATCTGAATCAATCATTGGCCTAGGTAAATTAAAAGCTTTGGGATTTCCTTTTTGGGCCAGCTTATCAATTTGCGGACCGCCAGGATAAGGTAAGCCTAAAAGTCTGGCACATTTGTCAAAACATTCTCCGGCCGCATCATCCCTGGTTCCTCCTAAATATTCATATTCACCATGATTTTTAACCAAAACTAAATCAGTATGCCCGACGGAAACAA
>CAZYBP010000024.1:7115-13527 GCA_964645555.1 uncultured Gammaproteobacteria bacterium | reverse complement strand
AAATATCAAATCTTAGGCGGAGGGGGAATTATAAAACCAGAGGATGTAGATAGATATTTAGCAGCCGGCGCAGATATGGTACAAGTAGCAGCTATAGCTTTAGCAGATCCCTTACTGGCTTATAAATACCAATTAAACCATCTTTAGAACCTGCATTAACTCCTTCATATTATCAATTATAAAATCAGGCTTAAATTTTTTAATATCTTTTCCTATAAAACCATACGTTACACCAATCGTTTTAACGCCCGCATTTTTACCGGCTAAAATATCCGCATCAGTATCCCCAACCATATAGGCATTTTCTGCTTTAACTTTTAATTTTTTCAGTGCCGTTAAAACATGTTCCTTGTGAGGTTTGGGATTTTTAACATCTTGAACAGAAACTACAATATCGATATATTTTGAAATCTTTGCCAAATCTATTGACTTGAGTAAGCTCCCCCTTGACCTGTTGCTTACAACACCAATAACATAACCTTTAAGCTTTAACTTTTTTAAAACGCTTTTCACATTGGGAAAAAGTCTATTTAAATCAATTTTATTAACTTGATATTCCCTATGTGTCTTTGCGTAAAGTTCTACCCTTTGATCAACCAAAAATAATTCTTCATCCAAACTTGAAGATTCATTACTTGAAGATTCATTTTTTGGTGAAGTTTGCAAAACGAATTTATAAAATTCCATTAACGGTTTACCCATCACCTTATTTATAATTTCTTTGGAAGGAAGAGGATGCTTGTGAAGCTTTAAAGTATATTCAAAAGCTTTATATACAAAATCCCAGCTGTCCAGTAATACTCCATCAAGATCAAACAGAACAGCTTTTTTCATAAATCAAACAAATCAATTTTAACGTAAACCCCCAGTTACCCTGACTTTACCCAAAAGATCCAAATTATTTAAGACTTCTCCACAACCCCTGACAACTGTAGTTAATGGATCATCCACTACATAAACAGGTAATTTAGTTTCTTCTGCTACCCTTTTATCTAAACCTCTAATCAATGATCCGCCCCCTGCTAGAAATATCCCTCTTTCTACGATATCTGTTAAAAGTTCAGGCGGAGTTTCTTCTAAAACTTCCTGGATGGTAGAAATCATTTGTGAAATGATAGGAGATAAAGCTTCCCTAATTTCTGAAGCAGAAATCTTTAAAGATTTTGGCAAACCTGAAGCTAAATCCCTGCCTCTGACAACTGTTGCTTGAGAATCTATCTTATCTACCGGAAAAGCAGATCCAATTTCAATTTTGATATCTTCTGCGCTTTTTTCACCAATTAACATGCCATATCTTGTCCGCATATAGGAAATAATTGCTTCATCAAGTTCATCTCCTGCTACTCTTAATGACCTATTAATTACCATTCCTCCTAAAGAAATGACGGCAATTTCTGTTGTACCTCCACCAATATCTACAACCATTACTCCTTCGGGCTCTTCTATCGGCAATTTTGCTCCAATTGCTGCAGCCATTGGCTCTTCAATCAAAAAAGCTTCTCTGGCTCCAGCGGATAAACAAGCATCTTGAACTGCCCTTCTTTCTACTTCAGTTACACCTGAGGGAATACCTACGGCAACCCTTGGTTTGGGGATTTTTGGCAAAGACCAGTTATTTTTTGAAGGATTACTGTGAACTTTATGAATAAAATAACGCAGCATAGCCTCTGTAGTATCAAAGTCAGAAATTACTCCATTCCGCAAGGGTCTAACTGCCTCAATTGCTGCCGGAGTTCTACCTAACATCCTCTTTGCTTCCGTTCCGATTGCCAAAATTTGTCTGGTTTTTTTGTGCAGCGCTACAACAGTTGGCTCTCTTATAACTATGCCTTTACCCTTAACCAAAACCAGAGTATTAACTGTACCCAAATCAATACCAACATCGTGAGCAAAATAACTCCACAGCCTATTGAACATGAATGGAGTTTAACACACGAGCCAGGGACTAGGGAATAGCCACTAGCACCCTAGCTGATTTTTTTTGCGACCCTACGTTTGTCTTGACAAAGCAAAGCTTTGCTTATACCCTAAACCCTATACCCTATGCTAGATAAATTTATCTCCTACTCATTCTACTTACTTTTTTTCCTAACCCCCCTTTTGTGGACTTCTAAAAATTATGAACTCTTTGAATACAATAAAATGATCCTCGTTTATGGCTTTACTGTGATTATTGTTGGGTCTTGGCTTCTAAAAATCATTAATCTTAAATCGTTAATCTTTAATCGAACCCCGCTAGATATCCCTTTGCTACTATTTTTAGGCGCCAATATCCTGTCTACCATCTTTTCCATTGATGTCCATACTTCAGTCTGGGGATATTATTCGCGTTCAAACGGCGGGTTATTGTCTTTGATATCTTACCTATTACTTTACTATGCTTTTGTCTCTAATATGGATTTTAATAAAGCTTTAACTACCTTAAAATTTGGCCTGGCTTCCGGCTTTTTAATTTCTTTATATGCTATCCTTGAACATTTTGGAGTTTCTCCTTCCTGTGTCATTTTAAGAGGAGAATTTAATGCGGATTGCTGGATTCAACGGGTACAGGAAAGAGTTTTTGCTACTTTAGGACAGCCAAATTGGTTGGCAGCCTATCTTGCTATGTTAATCTTCCCTGCTTTATATTTTGCTTTAACAGCAACTAAAAAATTAACCCTTTATACATACTACATAATACTTGCTATATATTATTTGGCCTTCACCTTTACCTATTCTAGGGGTCCCACATTGGGAATGCTTGTAGGAATGGGCGTATTTATTGTCATGTTATTCCTCGAGCGCATGCGGGAAGTTACCATAAAAAATGTTAATGTTTTTAAGGAAATTTCTCAGTTTGTTCGAAAAATAAACAAGTTTGTTTCTGGCGAAATAAAACCGGTCCTAATCGTACTTACGTCTTTTCTGGTAATTAATCTCTTGTTTGGTTCAGCGTTGACCAGTTTCAGATTAGTATCCAAATTTGCTGCCCCTGTGAGACCTGGAATCACTATTCCTACAACACCTTCAGGTACCCAGCTGGAAAATGGTGGTACAGAATCAGGTCAAATTAGATTGATTGTTTGGAAAGGAGCCTTAGATATATTTAAACATTACCCTCTTTTTGGTTCTGGCCTGGAAACTTTTGCCTATTCTTACTATCAATACCGACCTCCCGAGCACAATCTGACATCTGAATGGGACTTTTTATACAACAAAGCACACAATGAATACTTAAATTATTTGGCCACTACAGGGATAGTGGGATTTGGAGCTTACATGTTAGTAATTGGAGCTTTTATTTTCTGGAGTTTCCAACAACTCAAAACTCAAAAGTTAAAGGTTAAAACTACAACTCAAAACTTAAAAGTAAACCAATCAAAGTTTTCAGCTTTAAATTCTAATTTTACACTTTACACTTTACACTTTACACTTCTGGCTTCATATATCTCCTACCTAATCTATAACTTTTTTCTCTTTTCTGTTGTGATAATTGCCATCTTTTTCTACCTTTTTCCAGCTATTGCCTTTGTTTCCCTACAATCAACAAAACCACTTCGACTGCCTCGATTTCTCACTTCTCACTTCTCACTTCTCACTTCTATCATATACCGCCGCCCTCTTTATACTAAAGCAGCTTACGGTATTGTTACCGTCTCTATCTTCTATCTTCTATCTTCTATCTTCCAACTCTGGTATGCAGATACAGTATTTAACAGCGGGCAGAAAACTTCAGACTCAGGCAATGTTGGTAAAGCATATAATTTATTATCAGAAGCAGTAGATTTAAACCCCGGTGAACCTTTCTACAGATCTGAACTGGCTTTTTCTGCAGCGGCTGCAGCGGCTGCTTTAAATGAAACAGATGCTACTTTATCTGCCAGCTTAAAAGATGAAGCATTACTTCAAACCCAAAAAGTTTTAACTCAAAGTCCTAATAATGTTTCTTATTGGAGAACAGCTATCCGAACTTACTTTGAGCTGGCAACTTTGGATAACAAATATATTGATTCAACTATTGAAACCATAGATTACACAATTAAACTTGCTCCAACTGATCCTAAGCTTTATTACAATAAAGCCCTTGTTTTACAACTACAAGGTAAAAAAACAGAAGAAATCCAAGCCCTGCAAACAGCATTACAGCTTAAACCAAATTATCTGGAAGTAATTGATCAATTAAAACAGGCAACAAGTTCGGCTAAGCCATGAAGTCAATCAAGACAGCCATCGCTGAAGTTAAGTTTAAAGACAGGCCTAAAAATATCTCGCATGAATTTCAATTCTATGGCTGTTTTTTAGCAGAAAGTTTAGATGATACTAAACACTATTCTCTATATATAAAACTTGCAAAAGAGCTAAACAGAGGAATCTTGGAAGAAGCTTTAAACTATACCAAGGACTATTACAGTGCAAAATCCAAGGCTAAAATCTTTATGTGGCGTCTAGGCCAACTGAAAAATCAAAAGCAAAAATTACCTTAGGCCGTTAATTTATTCAGATCCTGATCAAAAGTAAAAAGTTCACCGCCTAAATCTTTAACCTTTGCCAACAAAAATGAGTCCACAAAGCTAATATTTCTTTCCTCATATATTGTAAGTGCTTTGCTAAATATATCCCTATCCTCCAATCCCAGATATTTTGTGGAAATAAGTGGTTTCAGCTGCTTCAAAACTACTTCTTTTTCAAAAAGATAGTATTTCCTGAGTATAAAATCAATCTCGAAAACAACTGCCTGAACAATAATAAGCTTAATTTGGTTATTTTTTGCCTTATTTAATAATTGTTCGGTTAATTTTCTCTGGGAGGGAATATCATTTAGAAGAAATCTGAGCAAAGCATTTGTATCTAAAACAATGGATTTCATCTTTTGACGGTTTTGCTGTATTCTTCTGCTATAGCCTGACCTACAATGTTATCCAGCTCCTGATTTGATAGGGGTTTTTTATTCGTTTTTAATGAACCCCTAAGTTCCAAAAAATCCTTCACAGGTTCAACTATCATTTTTCCACCTTCAACAGATACTAGTGCTTTCCTTTTTTTGGAAAGCCCAATTTCTCTTCTAATTTTTGCAGGGATACTAATCTGTCCTTGAGATGTGATGGTTACAGTATAAGTCATATATTACATTATACCACATCTTTTACATTACTTTTGTCTTATTGCATTAAATTCCGAAATATTGATTGCACCTTGAAGTGTAAAAGTTCCTCAAATATTTTATTCAGACTGAACCCATTTTGCACGAGCTAATGGCCTGACAACCTGCCTAGCCAGTAACCTCCTAGATCCGGTACACCCTTCACCTATAACCACACCATCAATGTCCTTATGGTCTTGATTTCTGCCAAAATCATGCTCAAAAAATGCCACGCTGACATATTTTCCAATCCATGTCTGATCCAAAACCTTCATAAAAACTCTCTCATCATAAGCTGGGGGTTCAATTCCTCTTTCTGCACTTACTAATATCTCATTAAATTCTTGAGTTGTTAAACTCATGCGGCCAATGTGATATCCGTCTTCACCCAACACATAACCTGAACCTCTAACTAGTCCTACTCCCATATCTGCATTGCCCAATTTTCGAACAACAGAAGCCGGTATAGTAGCAGTACGAACATCATTTCTATCTAACACCATTAGGTCACCCTGCCTAGTAGTTTTTACAGTACATTCCCGGGGATCATATCCTAAAAGCCCCCCACACCAATAAAAATCCAGGGAGTGCCTGTCACCGAAGAGATCTCGAAGAGCAAATACACCACGGCTCGAGAAAGTAGACCTCTCATAACTATTGCCCCAAGGTCTGTCTTGTACACGGCCGTCACGTAGTAACCCCACCTATATATTCTTCCATACCTTCTGATAATGGAGCCGGCATGATACTTGCATGTTCAGCACTCATACCGAGCATTATAGGCTGAACCCTACCTTTAGTCAATGATTTTTGATAAAATGGCGTCATGGAAGTTGTTAAAGCGCCTGATGCAAGGTTACGGGTTCAAACAAAACCTGTTAAAAAAATAAATACTGCTTTAGTAAATACTTTAAAGCAGATGATTAAGCTAACCAAAACCTTTAAGGATCCTGAAGGGGTAGGACTGGCCTCAACTCAAGTAGGATTGGATGAACGCTTTTTTGTAGCCAAAAATGGTAAGGGATTTATGATGGTAATAAATCCCAAAATACAATCTGTTTCTAAAAAAACCAAAACTTATTTTGAAGGCTGTCTTTCTGTACCTAATATGTGGGGAAACACAAGGCGGCATATTAGCATAAAGGTTACTTTTCAGGATGAAACAGGTAAACAAAATACCTTAACATTAAAAGGGGTTTTAGCCTGGATTTTTCAGCATGAAATTGACCATTTAAACGGGATCATATTTTCTGACAGGGTTTTAGAGCAAAGGGGTAAATTCTATAAATACAC
>CAZYBP010000024.1:0-7015 GCA_964645555.1 uncultured Gammaproteobacteria bacterium | reverse complement strand
AGAGGTCCTACTCCTATTCAAAATGCTATCTTAAACGCAGATAAAATCTCCGGGATAACCATTATCAAAATGGATGATAAAGTAGACCATGGACCGATGATTTATCAAGAGTCTTTAGAGCTTTCTGATAGTGATAACTTTGATATATTGAGTAAAAAAATGTTTCTGAGAGCAAGTGAAATTTTACCCCAAATTATTGAGGATTTTGTTGCAGGCAAAATTAAACTAGTTGAGCAAGATCACTCCCAGGCAAGCTTTAGTGAAAGACTAACAAGAGAGGAGGGCTATTTTGATATTGATAATCCTCCATCTTCTGAAATTTTGGATAGGATGATCAGAGCCTACTATCCTTGGCCGGGAGTTTGGACTAAATGGTCAGGTAAAATTGTCAAATTTTTACCTAACCAAATAATGCAAATGGAAGGCAAAAAACCAATATCTTTTAAGGACTTTTTAAATGGCTACCCGGATTTTCCTCTTCAGAACCCAAAATAGACACTTTGACTTCTTTTCCATCTATACAACTTAATAGTATTCTTCTTCCTCCTGAGACTGTCTCCAGATGAACTGGTCTTCCCCACATTTGGTAGACTGCTGGTAAAACCCTACCCGTATAATCAAAATCCAAATCATGGTTTTCTCGATGATGAAGAAGATATAATTCCCTATTTCCCTGGTAGTCTCCTCCGCCACTAGCCACTGTAATAACTGGCAAACCAAGATTGACAGAACCCTCAAATAACCTCTCCTTTACTTTCTCAGGATCTCGCTCTTCAATCACCCATTGACCATTTTCTTTAACAAAGGTAAAAAGCTCTAATTCTTCAATTAAACCAGCGGTTAAATAATTCCTCAAAAAAGCTTCATCACTAGCTACTATAGCCCTAACCGTAAAAGGATCTTCATCCAAGAAAGGTTCATCTATTGATTGTCCAAACCAGGTAGATATCTTTTTCCCATCCACTCTAGGTATCTGTTTAGACCTACGGTCAATATCTTCCCAAACTGCACAACCAATTTGGTAAGGATTAAGATTTCTCCGATCTCCAAAAGGTGCAACTACTCCAGCATGCATCTTGACCCATTCAATTGCCTCTCCCTCTGTTATATATCCCCTATCTCCCATGATGCGCATGATGCGCTGATGCCAAAGGGTAGCCCAACCCTCATTCATAATCTTTGTTTGCCTCTGAGGCAGGAAGTATTGTCCTTCCTCCCGAATAATTTCCAAACAATCTCTCTGCCAATCCTCTAAAGGCTTCGGAGAAAAATTAGTAATAAACCAGAGCAAATCTGGTTCTTCTCTGAAGGGCAATGGAACACTAGCCTCAACTACCTCTAGTCTTTTTTCTCCTAATTTCCAAAGGTCATCGTAGTCGCTTACCCTCCTTGTCGCTGCTTTCTGAGCTTCTTCAAAAGTGTGGCGATTCATCAGTAAGAATTGCTCAGCACTTGGACGGTATAAATCATAGAAGTCAAAATTCATCTGGATAGTTAAAACTGCATCTAAAAGTTGTTCTACCTTATCTTCTCCTACTTCAAAACGATATCTATCCATCCTTTCCGCAGCAAGTAAAGCAGTTTCATTCATATGTCTATTAGTATGTGCAAAACTTGGATTATGGGCGAAAAAATCAACATGCGCTGCCACATGAGCAGCCACAGTGGTATTATGAATCGGCGAATTATTTTCCAGTAAAAAAGCTAGTGCAGGGTTACTGTTAACAACCATCTCGTAAATTCTAGTTAAGCCATAATCATACATAGTTTTTTGTTTATGATATTCACCTCCTCGGCTCCAATGAGAAAAACCACCTGGTAAACCATATGCTGCTAGTTCATACATTTGCCTTGCAGGCACAATAAAAAATTGAGTTGGGAAAGGTCTTAATCCCACCTCATGGGCTATTTCTGCTGTCTGTTGTATTCTTCGACCTAAAAGATTCACCTCATTATCTTGAGCATCTGTCATAGAACTTACTGGAGATATCCCTTCATTCATCATCTAACTCCCTCATCTTTCTTAGTAGGATCAAAATAGGCTTGGAGGGCAGGAAATACATCTCCTTTACTGGTAATAATAGCGCTGATTAAGTGCTCATCAGGATAGTCTTGATAAGCACTCATCAGTGTACTTGTGGATCTTCTATTATCTGCCTGAATCTCAAAATAACCAAAGGCATTGCATGCCTCTTTTTCCAACATCTCTCTAATTGAGTCTAAACAAAGTGTATTATCTGCCTCTCCCCAGTTGTCTCCATCCGATGCGTGCATCGGATACCTATTCCACCTGGCAGAAGGATAACGATCTTTCATAATCTCCAGAGCCAGTTGATAAGCAGAAGAGGCTTTTGTGCCACCACTTTCACCTAAAGCAAAAAAAGTCTGCTCATCCACTTCTTTAGCTTCGGTATGATGAGTAATAAATGCAATCTCTACATTTTTATATTGAGTTCTTAAAAATCTAGTAACCCAGAAAAATAATGCTCTGGTGATATACTTTTCGAAATCTCCCATTGAACCTGAAACATCTCTCATTGCTAGAACTACTGCATTAGTTTGAGGCCTGACATCCCTCTCCCAAGTTTTGAATCTTAAGTCATCATCAATAATGCCCCCAAAGAAGGGCTGTCCAACTCGGGCATTTCTCTTCAGATTTTCCCTAATCGTTCTTCTTTTATCTAGATTACTCATTGGGCCTCTTTTCCTGATATCAGAAAAACGTACATCCTCACTTTCCTCTTCTTGTTGAGGTTTAGGTCTTAAAAAAGGTAAGCCTAGATCTTTAAAAACCAATTCTGCCAACTCGTCAATAGTATATTCAGCTTCAATATAGTCTATTCCTGGTGCATCTCCGGCTGCTCGACCAAGTGAACCTGCTTCCTCTTGCCCCTGATCAAATACATCGCCCGGCTGCCCTTGTCCTTGACCTAATCCACCCTCTCCTTTATCATTTAGGCCATGACGGAAATGAGGAATATCTAAACCGCGGATGGGAACTTTAACAGTTTTTTGACCATCGGATGTAATGACTGATTCATCGCTTATTATGCCTGGTAAATTTCCTTTAACTACTTGTTCAACCCTTCGCTTAAATCGTTGGCGATCGGTTTCTCCTTTATGAAATAAATCGAAGTTTCCTTGAGTTAAACTAACCCAAGAAGGATTATCTGGCGTAGGCATATTAACGACTTAGTAGTTGTCCTACATATTTCAATAACTCATTGGCACAATCCGTACAATAATCATGTTCGGCAACTAATCTATCGGCTACTTCGTTAACTCTTCTTGCTTGTTCAGCATCTGGTGTTTTTGTAGATGTAGTAATTTTGACAATATCTTTAAGATCAGCAAATAATTTCTTTTCAATTGCCTCTCTTAATCTTTCATGGGAGGTATATTCAAAAGTTTGCCCTCTCCTTGCTAAAACGGATAATCTAATTAAGATTTCTTCTCGGAAAGCTTTTTTAGCATTGTCTGATATGCCAACTTGGCCCTCGATTGAACGCATTAATTTCTCATCTGGCTCAATCTCATCATCAGTAATAGGATCTCTGAGTTTGGTTTTATTGCAAAACGCTTCTACGTTATCTAAATAATTATCAAGCAAAGTTCTAGCTGATCCCGCAAAGGAATAAACAAAGGCTCTTTGCACTGCTACTTTTGCCCTCTCATCATAATCCTTCCTAGCCTCAGCGATCAATCCAATTAATTCCTCTCTTCTTTTTTCATCAATTGCCGGATCTTGATCTATTCCGGCTTTTAAACTCCGTAAGGCATCAATTGGATTAATACATTCCACGCCAAGCTTAGCTACAGCATTAGATAACTGATTAACAACAAATCTCGGCCCAACTCCATCCATGCCTTCTCTGTGAGCTTCCTCCTGTAACTCTCTAACATCTTTTTGACTAAAATCAGCAATATCCTCTCCATCATATAATTTCATTTTTTTCATCAAAGTCATACCCAATTTTTTTGAGGGTTCCAGCCTACTCAAAACAGCAAATGTTGCGGCAACCTGTAAAGTATTGGGGGCTATATGGATCTTTCCGTGAGCTACACTTTCTGCCAAAAGCTTACCATAGATTCTAACTTCATCAGAAACACGCAGGTTATATGGTACTGGTACAACGATCAGTCTATCTCTTAATGCTTCTGCTTTAGGATTGTTCACGAAAGCTCTAAATTCTGTCTCATTAGTATGTGCAAGGATTACCTCATCTGCATAAATCATCGCAAATCTACCTGTTTTAATATTTTGCTCTTGTGATAAGGTTAACAAACTGTATAAGAATTTTTCATCACATTTGAGCATTTCCACAAATTCCATCACCCCTCTGTTTGCTACGTTTAATTCTCCATCAAAACGATATGCTCGAGGATCAGATTCGGAACCATATTTACCTACAGTAGCCAAATCAATTGAACCGGTTAATTCTGAAATATCTTGACTTTTAGGATCAGAAGGACTAAATGTCCCAATGCCCCGGCGCTGTGCTTCTGAAAAAACAAATCTTGAAACCAAAAAATCTTCTGTTTTACCATCATATTTATCTACTAATGCTTGGCGACAGTGAGGACATAATTCTCCTTCAATATGTAATCCATAATCTTGCAGAATAGTCGGTCTCATTGCATCAGGGATTAAATGAAGCGGCTCCTCTTGCATAGGACAACCAGCTAAGGCATAAGTTGCTCCTTGTTCAGTCTGAGAATAAACCTCTAAACCTCTTTTGAGCATAGTAACAATACTAGATTTACCTCCTCCTACTGGTCCCATCAACATCATTATCCTTTTTCTTGTCTCTAGCCTCTGAGCTGCTGAACTAAAGTAATCTGCTATTTGACTTAAAGGTTGTTGTAAACCAAAGATATCCTTTGCAAAGAAACCATAAGTTGGTGGTTTACCATCACCATTATCAACTACTCCACCCTGCATAAGCATATCGTAAACTCTAGCATGGGATAATCGGGCTATAGCAGGATTTTGTAAAACTTTATCAAAATATTCGGCAAAAGTGCCTTGCCAAACTTGTCCTCGTTCTATATCACGGAATGAAGCAAGTTTGGAGGCAATACTGGAGGTAGGGGCAAAATTGTCTCGACTTTCAATTGTTGGTTTTATCATAAAGAGACAGTAGGCCTTGGGCAATGAAACGTTTGGATATATTTAGTACAAATTTCGTAGTTTGTCAAGGCTCAACTTTTTCCTTGCCTTAATTTGTTACTAATATACGTTACTAATTTAGGCATGCAGTGTGCACAAAAACCGTACTCAGAAATGAGCCTTCCTTGCATCTCCTTCAGTTTTTCTATTTGTTCCGAGGTAGGAGTTCTAGCCATTAACATATCCTTAGGCTCACCTAAACCATTTGTTAACAATACCTTTAACCCCTGCTCAAAACCTGGGAAACGGTCTTCAAAATCAGCAGGCTGGGGATTTCTATTCTTTTTCCTGTTCACCTTACCGGCCCATTGAAATACATCTCTCCTAAACCCATCAAGTCCAGATTGCCCTATCCGGGTAACAGCCTGTTCGAATTGTCCCAAAGCCTCAAGGCTTACTTCTATTGGATTACCAGTCGCCTCATCAATCCTTCTTGGCTTAGTTGGATCTAACCAATATTCCAACTCATCCAAATAATTTTGTATCATCTGTTCAGCCCGCTCTGCATACCTATCCTGGAAGGCTTGCTCAATAGTCCGTTGCAACCAGGTATCATGCTCACTTGTAACAACCTCAAGCTGCTCCTTCATTTGGGATTTAATCCTTTCGTTAAATGGAGCATCTTCAATATATTCTTCAGCTCTTCTTCTAAGGTCTACAAAATCAACACAGCTTCTTTCCTCATCTCCCTCTAACCAAACCATTCGCTCACCTGTCAGTTTAAAGATAATGTTCCATGCAGCAGGAGGTGAAATACCTTCTATTCCCTCTCCGGCTTTTTCTCCTTCAGTCTCTATCTTTTTTCTATCCAATTGGGTAAAATTCCCTACATTCACACCACTATAAAGTTTAGCTTTAGTTGCTTCATCAATTTTAATACCGTCATTTGGCCTACGATATCTAGTTCTAACTGACCATGAGGAAAGAAATTGCAGTGATCTGGGCGGAAAGTGAGGAGGATTAACTAGTCTACTGGCAGTCAATCTTTTTTCGAAAATACTCAGTTCGGCATCTGGGTCCAACGGAAAAGGAATGGTTATGACCTCAAATCTTTCTATTAAACCCTGATTAGTACTATCCTTAAAAAATCTTGCCCATTCATCAAGCGTGGTATCCGCAATAATCACACAATCAAGCTGATAAAACCTACCTTTTGCATCATACCTTCTACCGCGCATTAAATCATTTAGAGTCTTCAGGAATTCTTGAGAAGGTTGTCCCATTTCTGGCATATAGAGTATGCCTCTATTTGAACCCATTATGGCTGTATTAATTGACTCAGGAGCATTAGGTACCATGAACTTAGTTACATTTGGAGCAAGTCTAGTGATACCCCTCCCTAAAGCCTGCGAAAAGGGCAGCGCTTGAACCTTAAAATCCAGAGGAATATTAGCTCCAGAATGCATCACTTGAGCCATTTCAATTCTCTGGACCTGTTGTTCCGCTCTCGACCTACACTCAGGACAAAGATGACCAGTAATATCCACCTCATGCTTTTCCTTCCAGATAGCTCTAGTTCTCTCATCCAGAACATGCAGGGGTTCCTCATTGATAGGGCAATCCACAATACCGTAAACCGGCGCAGGCTCTGCCTGATCTGTATATCTTTCTAACGCATCTATCAAGACACCATTAATCGTGGACTTACCAGCACCACTTGTCCCCACCAACAGAAGGGCCCGATCTTTGGCATTTAATCTTGCCTCAGCATGCAGATAGCGCATTAAAACATCAATTCTTCTAGGAATACCTTTAACAGCCAACTCATCATCTCTATCCGAAAATACTGGATACTCTTTAAAGCCTGCTGGATGTAACCTGGGAGCTTGTACAGTTAAAGCATCT
>CAZYBP010000023.1:0-13655 GCA_964645555.1 uncultured Gammaproteobacteria bacterium | reverse complement strand
GTCCGTCTGCCATCTGCAGCAGAACTTTATCCAGTTGACCGGAAGTTTCTCCTGCCTTTACTAAATTGACAAAAAGGTGGGGAAATATATCAGGGTATTTGCTTAAAGCATGAGCTAAAGTTAGCCCTCCTTTTATATCCTGAGAAATCCCGCCAAGAACCTTTTTGAGAACTTTATTAATTTGTTGTTCCTCCAAAATATCTATCGCATCTGATAAGACTAAACCGCTAGAAACCATGGTAGCAAGTTGTCTGGTAATTATTACAAGTTCGGTGAAGCTAACTCTATTTAAAAATTTACCTAAAAATTTACTTGTAGCAGGTTCCCTGGATTGTAAAGAAATAACAATTAATCCTTTTTTGCGTAAAACCGCTGTTGCTGAGTGAAGATCAGAAGACTCTATGCTACCTTGATGATATTGATTATGTATATCCTTGGCTTTATAGATAAATTCCATTTAGTTTCACTTTAATAATTTACTCAAAAGTTCTGAACGTAACGCAAACCTGGCTGCCATATCAGCTGAAATTTTGCCCGTCTTGACCAGACTAGCCAACGAACTCTCTAAAATCTGCATTCCCATTTCGGCTGAAGTTTCAATTACATTATCAATTAAGTAGGTTTTTCCTTCACGGATAATATTTTTAATAGCCGGGGTTGCAAATAAAACTTCGCTTGCCAAAACTCTTCCAGGCTGAATAGTGGGAACCAAACGTATAGACAAAATTGCTTCCAGTGTAGCAGCCAGTTGTAATCTGATTTGAGGTTGTTGAACCTCAGGAAATACATCAATAATTCTGTCAATAGACTGCGCAGCAGAATTAGTATGCAGCGTTGCAAAAACCAAATGTCCTGTTTCAGCTATAGTCATGGCTGAGGATATTGTCTCCAAATCCCTCATCTCACCAACTAAAACCACATTGGGATCTTCCCTTAAAGATGCCTTAAGTGCATTACCCCAAGACCTGGTGTCTAAAAACATTTCCCTTTGATCTATCAGTGATTTTCCAGGAGGATAGATATACTCAATTGGATCCTCAATCGTTAAAATATGCTCAGCGCGGCTTTGATTAATCTGATTAATGAACGAAGCCAGAGTCGTAGACTTTCCATGACCTGTTGGGCCTGTCACTAAGACAAAACCCTGTTTTAATTCCGGAATCTTTTGCACAACCTTGGGAAAACCTAGTTCTGACAGAGGCGGAATGACAGCTGGAATAAGCCTCATAGAAATGGCCGGATCGCCTTTTTGTCTAAATAAATTAACTCTAAACCTACCTTTACCAGTCAGTTCCAATGAAAAGTCTAGCTCTAAATTTTCCGTAAAGATATCTTTTTGCTGCTTTGTTAGGATTGCTAACAAAAAACTCTCCATTTGTTCAGGGGTCACTATCTCACTACCAGGAACAGGATATAACTCACCATGCACTCTAATAATAGGTTGAAAACCCACTGATAAGTGTAAGTCAGAACCATTCCGTTGAATTGTTAAATCCAAAAGTTGCTGTATACTCATAAACTTAATCCTGGGCGACCCTAAGCACCTCCTCCAAAGTTGTCACCCCTTCTAATACCTTCAAATAACCGTCTTGTTTCATTGTAATCATACCGTTTGCTACAGCTGCTTCTTCTATTAGTCCTGAAGCTGTATGCTCTAAAATTAATTTATTAAGCGATTCTGTCATAACCAGTACCTCAAAAATACCTACTCTGCCTAAATAACCTGTATGGTTACAGAAATTACACCCCTGACCCTTATAGAGCTTGAGGGTGGAAGCTTGAGAGGTAGGAAGAATCTTGCCTAAAACTTGCTTAATTCCGTCAATGATTTCAGGTGAAGCATTAAATTCTATTTTGCAGTGAGGGCAAATCTTTCTGACAACTCTTTGTCCCACTGCTGCATTTAGGGCTGATGTCAGTAAAAAAGGCTCTACTCCCATATCAAGTAATCTAGGAGCAGCACCAGAGGCAGAATTTGTATGAACAGTGGAAAAAACCTGATGCCCGGTTAGAGCCGCCTGAATTGCTAATTCTGCTGTTTCAGAATCCCTAACTTCACCAACCATAATAATGTTAGGATCTTGTCTTAAAAAACTTCGTAGGGCTGAGGCAAAATTAAGCCCTACACCAGGATTGACTTGGACTTGATTTACCCCAGTAATTTGGTACTCAACCGGATCTTCTATTGTCACAACATTTACTTTGGTTGTAGAAATTTTAGTCAGGATCGAATAAAGAGTCGTAGTCTTACCGGAACCTGTCGGCCCACAAACCAAAATAATTCCATGGGTTCTGAGGAGCTGTACTTCAAAAGCCTTCAAAGAAAATCCTCTTAATCCCAATTCTATTAAGCTAGGCGCTGCTGTAGATTTAGGTAGCAACCTCATCACTACCTTCTCACCAATGACAGTCGGAATGATAGAAATACGAAGATCGACTTCGTGAGGACCATAAGTAAAAGTAAACCGGCCATCTTGAGGTAGTCTTTTTTCGTCTATCTTTAGGACTGCTAAAATCTTGATCCGGGAAACTAAAGCATCATGTACTCCTTTGGGTAAAAGTATTTTCTCCTGCAATATTCCGTCAACTCTGTATCTAACCCTAGTCTGGGTTTCTTCTGGCTCAATGTGAATATCAGAAGCTCGAGCTTTAATAGCATACTCCAACAACTGGTTGACGATATTGGCAACCGGTGCTTCCCGTATAATTTCCGGAACTCCTTGCGCCTGCTCTTGAACCGGTTCCACCGACTGAACCTCCTTAAGGGCTGAAGTTACATCCGTAGTTAAATTTTGGGCATATTGATCACCGATTGCTTTCAAAATATCATTTTCTAATGCTAAGAAAGGCTTAATCCGCATCCCGCTTCTTTTTTCCACAAATTGAATTATTTGAATATCCAGTGGATCAGCCATTGCCACCCATAACTCATCATTGGATTTTTCAAAGGGAATAATTTTATAACGTCTGGCAGCAGGCTCTGGAATTAGGTTTAAAACATCAGCTGCTATAGCCTTACCTTCAAGCTTCACAAAAGGTACGTTTAAGATTTGGGCTTTAGCTTGAGTTATTTTATCCAGAGGAATAATATTATGTTGTAAAAGAATTCTCTCCACACTCTGGCCTGAATTAATACTTTCCAATTTAATGGCTGAGAGTTGATCTGTAGTCAGTAAACCTTGCCTGAATAAGATATCCTCAATTGTATTACCGGCATTTTGAGCAGATTGATTTGGCATATACAAATTTCCGGAAGAGTTGCCCGGACTGTCTACATTATGCTCAGATTGACAAATTAGTGTCAATGACTTGAAATTTTACCGGTAAAGGTGCAAACTCCTTTTTATGATTGCGAAATTATTAATCTCACCGGCAGATAAAAGAGTTAAGGAGATACAGAAAATCTTAGAGCAGTTTGGGATTAAAAATCCACATCCTGACTTATTATATTTTCTCCAGGATTCCAAGTTAGGCATAGAACAGGCCAGGCAAATTAAGCAGCACTTCTTATTAAAACCATTTCAGGCGCAGGGTAGGGTAGTGGTATTGGAAGATGCTTCTGTCTTAACTGCCGAAGCTCAAAATGCATTATTAAAAACCGTAGAAGAGCTAACGCCGAATTCCTTATTAATTTTGGGGGCTTTTTCTGAGTATTCTTTTCTACCAACCATTCTCTCGCGCTGCCAGATAATAAAGGTTAACGGAAACTCTGATAAATTAGAGTTTCATGATAGGTTTGATAAACACCTTACTAAACTCTTAAACAGTACAAATGAGGAACGTTTTGAATATATAGCCAACCTAAAAGAAAAAGAAGATTTCCTGCATTATCTAATTAACTTTTTCCGGGATAATCTACCTTCCCAAGTTGAAAAAGAGAGTACGGATTATGTTGATTTTTTAAAGGAACTCTTGCAGGCAGAGGAATGGGCTGGGCAAAACGTCAACATCAGAGCCATTTTGGAATATTTAATGCTAAAAATGCCTAAAAAGTAAGTTAAAAGTTTTGACTTTTGACCTTTGAATTTTGATTTTACTGTGTTAAACTATCCATAACCTCTGAGAGGTTTTTCTTTTTTCTATGCCTAAACAATCCTCAAAATATTCTGCAGAACAAATTCAAGTTTTAGAAGGCTTGGAACCGGTCCGTAAACGTCCGGGAATGTATATTGGCTCAACCGATGTCCGCGGACTTCACCACCTGGTTAAAGAAGTAGTAGATAACTCAGTTGATGAGGCTTTAGCTGGTTTTGCTAAAAATATATGGGTGGTTTTGCATGAAGATAATTTTGTGACCGTGGCAGATGACGGTAGGGGAATCCCGGTTGAAATTCACCCCAAAGTTGGAATATCTGCACTGGAGGTTATTATGACTACTTTACATGCCGGAGGCAAATTCGGAGAAGGTGGTTATAAGGTTTCAACCGGCTTACACGGAGTCGGAGTTTCTGCTGTGAACGCCTTATCAGATTACCTTCGTGCTGAAGTAAGACGCGAGGGCAAAGAACATTTCCAGGAGTACACACAAGGCAAAGCCAAATCTAAAGTTACCCCAACTACTAAAAATCCCCAGTTACCTTATAAAACATCTTTCAATTGGAAAGCCAAAAATGGCACTAAAATAACTTTTCTGGCAGATAAAACAATTTTTTCAACCATCATCCCGGAATTTGATAGATTAGAAAAACAGCTTAAACAAGTTGCATATTTGGTAGCCGGAATATTTTTCCATCTTTACGATGAAAGAAGTGGACAAGAACGTCACTTTTACTTTCAGTCAGGTCTAGCTACTTTAATTAAACACTTAAATAGAAACAAAGCTTTGATTCACCCGGAGCCTATTTTAATTCATAGAAATATTGACGGAGTGGATGTAGAAGTAGCCATTCAATACAATGACGGCTTTGCTGAAAATGTGGAAAGTTTTGCAAACGTGGTACCAACTACAGAAGGCGGCACTCATTTAACTGGCTTTAGGATCGCTTTAACCCGGGCCATCAATGATTATGCCAGAAAGATGGAGGCGTTAAAAGAAAAGGACGAAAACTTAACAGGTGAAGATATGAAGGAAGGATTAACAGCTGTTGTATCCATTAAGATGGACTCTGATAAAATTCAGTTTGAATCCCAAACAAAAGAAAAATTAGGAAATGCAGAACTCCAACCAATTGTTTCCCAAGCAGTCAAGGAAGGACTGGAAGTATTTTTTGAAGAGAATCCGCAAGACGGCAGGGCAATATTAGAAAAAGTGTTACTGGCAGCCAGAGCCAGGGCAGCAGCCAGAGCAGCCAAAGATGCAGTTATCAGAAAAGGTGCACTAGAGGGCATGACTTTACCGGGAAAACTAGCTGATTGTCAGGAAAGGGATCCAGCAAATTCCGAACTATATATAGTAGAAGGAGATTCAGCAGGCGGAAGTGCCAAGCAAGGTAGAGATAGAAAATTCCAGGCAATATTGCCCCTTCGCGGAAAGATTTTAAATACAGAAAGAGCACGCTTGGATAAAGTGCTGGAGTTTGAAGAAATCAGGGCTTTGGTAATTGCTCTAGGCACAGGCATTGGGGATACAGTGAATTATGAAAAAACCAGATATCACAGAATAATCCTTATGACCGATGCGGATGTTGACGGAGAACATATCCGCACTTTACTTTTAACATTCTTCTTTAGGTATTTGCCTGAAATTATTAACAAAGGTTATATGTATATTGCCCAACCTCCACTTTATAAAATCCAAAGAGGGAAAGAGATTCATTATGCCTACTCTGATGAAGAAAAAGCATCAGTACTAAAAACACTTGGGGTATCAGAAAACAGTGTAGTTATTTCAAGATACAAAGGTTTGGGGGAAATGAATCCCGATCAACTTTGGGAAACTACCATGAATCCGGAAAATAGGGTCTTAAAACAGGTAACAATTGAGGATGCAGTCGGAGCAGATGAAGTATTTACCATGCTGATGGGAGATGAAGTCCCGCCCCGTAAACGCTTCATCCAAACGCATGCGAAATTAGCAACATTAGACATATAATAAAAAGCTAACTAGTCCTGAGTGGAACCGAAGGGCTAAACTAGCTACATTAGATATTTAGACAATGGAAACTGCGTCCAAAATTAAAGAACAACCACAAAAAACTCCCCTGAATTTTGCCGAAGTTAGATCGTGGATAAGAAAACATGAGGTCAGTTTTCTCAATGCACTCACAGAATTCGGAGATGTTACAGATAGCGGTAGACAACGTTTTCAGGCTCCTGAGACGGCAGAAGCTCTTAGTATCTTTACCGGCCAAAATCTCTGCGTAGACACATGTGCAGTTATGCTGTCAGTAATAAGGGACAAATTTGGTAAAGATGCTGATATAGAAATTGTCACTGCAAGTGCTCAAGTGGTTACTCCCGATACAAAACACTACAAGCAAGGAGTAGATGTTACTGTAGGACATGTTTGGCTGCGGTTCAAAGGACAAGATGGAATACATTATTTTATAGATCCGACCTACGGACAAATCAATAGAAGATTGAATAGAATCGTCATAGATAAAGTCGATAATGAACAGGAATATTTCCACTATAACAACAATCCTGCAATAATTACCGAAAAGATTGAAAAAAACTTTAGAGTGATTGAGGGCTTGTATCAAGACTTAGCAGCCAGTCCTTCGGCTTCTCAACGAGCTTTCCATGCAAAGCTTAGTGAGGTTTATAAATCTTTAGTGTAATTATGAAAAAAGTATATTTTGCTGTTGGACCATCACAAGTTTATCCAACATTATACAAACACATAAATAAAGCTATAGAAGAAGCAATTCCTTGTTTAAATCATAGAGGTGATGGTTTTAAATCACTATACAAAAGTGTTGATGAAAACTTAAAAAAGCTTTTAAATATTCCCAAAAATTACCAAATCTTTTTTGTGTCATCTGCTTTAGAAAGCATGGAAAGGACTATCCAGGGCTTGGTAGAAAAAAATTCATTTCATATCATAACGGGTTCTTTTGGCAAAGCTTGGGCAAATTATGCCAACCAGCTTAACAAAACAGTTACTAAATTTGAACTGGAAAGCAATCTTGAACAGTTTCCTGATATTGAAATATCAACTAAAGCAGAAATCATTTGTATTACTCAAAATGATACCTCAACCGGATTTTGGTTTCCGCCGGAAGAAATAATTAAATTAAAGAAAAAGTATCCTGAGAAATTAATTGCCATAGATGTAGTTTCATCAGCACCATATTTAGATATTAATTTTAAATATATTGATGTAACCTTTTTCTCAGTTCAAAAGGGTTTTGGTTTACCAGCAGGGCTTGGAATACTAATAGTTAGTCCTAAAACTTTGGAAAAGGCAGAGAAACTTTTGAAAAAAGGCCTAAGTATCGGCAGTTATCATAGTCTAAAAAATTTGTCTGAAAAATACGCAATTTGGCAAACTCCTGAAACCCCAAATGAGCTAAATATTTATTTACTTGATAATGTAATCAAAGACATGCTTAAAATTGGACTTGCAAATATCAGAAAAGAAATAGATATTAAAGCAAATTTACTTTATGGATATTTTGACAGTCACAAAAAATACCAACCATTTATCAAAAATCCTAAATTCAGATCTCCAACCACTTTGGTAATAGATGTAAAAGGAGAATCAGAAAAATTAAGAAAGAAATTAGAAAATAAAGGTTATATTATGGGCGCAGGTTATGGAGACAATAAATTAAACCATATTAGAATAGCTAATTTCCCATCACATCAACTTAAAGATGTAAAAGCAATGTTAAATCTCCTGAAAAAATAATCTCCTCCTGATATACTATAGGGATATGGCAGCTAAAATAATTGATGCATTCCAGTTAAAAGATGGAAGAAAAATAACTTTTAGGTACCCTCTAAGCGGGGATATTTTTTTAATGACAAAATATATTAATGCTTTATCCAAAGAAAAAACCTTTATTAGGTTTCAAGGAGAAGTCATACCTTTAGAAGAAGAGAGGAAATATTTGGAAAAACAGCTGGAGAGAATTTCCAAAAAACAAACTGTCCAACTGGTAGCAATTTGCAATCAACAAATCGTAGGCATATCGGCTATCGATCTACGTGATAGGGTTGAACAACATATTGGTATATTTGGAATTACCCTGGCTAAAGGTTTTAGAGGACAAGGCTTGGGCCATAAATTAATGCAGGCTGTTATAAAGGAGGGAATTAAAAAATTACCCCAGTTAAAACTTGTCACCTTAGAGGTTTATGATATAAACAATATTGCCCGGAGTCTATACAAAAGTATGGGTTTTAAAGAATATGGCTGCTTACCAAAAGGATTAAAATATAAAGGTAAATACTTTGATAGAATTTTGATGTTTAGAAAAGTAAAGTGATTTATGGGAAAAAATGTACATTTTTTAGGAATCGGGGGAAGCGGTACTTCTGCAGCTGCAGCTATTGCCCAAGCCCAAGGCTATAAAGTTACTGGTTGTGATTTACACCCTGTAAATGAGTTCACCAAGAGTTTCAAGCAGGAGCAACTCCTAACAGGACATCACCCGGAGCACTTAAATAACATAGACATTTTGGCTGTTACCCCGGCAATTTTTTCGTTGGACCCAAACAATCCGGAATTAGTGGAGGCCAAAAAGAAAAATATTCCAATATTGACTTGGCAGCAATTTACAGGTAAATTTTTGACCAAAGAAAAGCATGTAATAGCAGTTTGTGGCACTCACGGCAAAAGCACAACCACTGCCATGATTGCCCAGATGATAGAGGATGCCAACTTAGACCCAACTGTACTGCTTGGGGCAATAGTTCCAAAATGGAGTACAAATTATCGTCTCGGTAAAGACAAATACTTTGTAATAGAAGCTGATGAGTTTAATGATAACTTTTTGTCTTTAAATCCTAATATTACTGTGGTTACAAATATAGATATGGATCATCCGGAATACTTCAAAAACTTTTCAGTCTATCAGGATAGTTTTTTTCAGTTCCTCCTGCAAACCAAAGATACAATTGTGGCTAATTTATCAGATAAAGTTGTGGCAGAAATTTTAAAAGATGTTATGAAACAAAGTAAGGTTGCTTGTTTTGATTACTCAAGAAATGACTATAACTTAAAATTGAAAATTCCCGGTCAATTTAATATTTCTAATGCTTCAGCTGCTTTCCAAGTTGGCTTGCTACTAGATATTGACCCATCTGTTATTAGGAAAAGTTTAGAAAACTATAGTGGCATAGGGAGAAGGTTTGAATATGTTGGTTTATACAAAGGCGCAAAAATCTATACTGATTTTGGCCATCATCCAACAGAAATTAAAACTACTATGGAAGCTGCAAGAGTTAAATTTCCTAAAGAAAAAATCTGGTTATTTTTCGAACCCCACATGTTTTCCAGAACAAAATATTTATTTGATGATTTTGTTAAAGTTTTAAAACTTTTACCTGTTGATCAAATTATTTTACTGGATATTTATCCCAGTAGGGAACTAGACACTGGTTTAGTGAAAAGTTGGCAGCTAGTACAGTCTGTCCAAAAACATAATGTTAGATATCAAAACCCTGAGGAGTTAAAAGAAACCTTAGGCAAAGAAATCAAAAAGGGAGATGTAGTCTTTTTTATGGGAGCAGGAGATATAGACAAACTGGCAAGGAAACTGGTTATGAATGCTTAATTAAATCGGATAATAATTTCAGTACCTGTTTATAATTTTCCATATTAATTTTGGCAGAGGAAATAAAAGAACCTAGTTTAATAGAATAAGCATGTTCAGGTAAAGAAGAAAATAAGTCTTCATCAGTCTTGTCATCACCAATAGCCAAAATGAAATCAAAATCCTGCCTGCTAAACCATCTGCTGCTGGCAATACCTTTATTAATATAAACACTTTTAATTTCAATTACCTTATTACCGTGTAAAATCTGTAAATTTCTATTGGCGGTAAAATTTACCAAGTCATCCATTAATTCTTTGGATTTAATTGCAGCTTGCAAAGGGTCGGATAGCCGGTAATGCCAGGCAATCGAATATTCTTTTTCTTCTATAAACGATTTAGCTAACTGGTCTGTATATAATGAGAGTAATCTTAAGGCTTCTTGTTTCCAGGCAGTAGACAAATGATTTACCACTTTCCAGTCAGTCCATCTTTCCTTGATAAGTAAACCATGCTCAGCCACTAAATTTATGGGTAGCTTGCCAAACCACTTTTCTAAAGTATCTTTATCCCGTCCACTAATAATTACCACTTCATTTTTCTTATTAGCAGCCAAATCTTTTAGTAATTTAAGCAGGGATCTTGTGGGTTTTGCCTCCCAATATTTTTCTTTGAAAGGGATCAGTGTTCCATCATAGTCTAAAAAGATTAATCTTTTCTTTGCTTCCTCAAAATCAGACACCAATTTTTTGTGAATTTGCGGATTAAATAAATTGATGCTGATATTTTTTTGTTCTTTTTTGACTACTTCTAAAGAAGTTAGAAAACTTTCGGCCCATTTAAATACATCATATTTTCTAATGCTTTTTTGCATCTCTTTTAATTTTCTTACTTGTTCTACTTTAGGCATCTCCAAGGCAACTTTAATGGCATTGGCGATTTCTTCCTTACTGATAGGATTAATCAATATTGCCTCTGTTAATTCTTTGGCGGCACCTGCCATCTCGGACAAAATTAGCACCCCGTTTTTTTTAGCTTGAGCTGCCACAAATTCCTTGGCAATCAAATTCATTCCATCACGAAGCGGTGTAATTAAGGCAATATCTGAGCGGCTGTATAAAGCAACCAACCTTTCAAATGAAACCGTATGGAACTGGTATAAAATAGGTGTCCACCCAATACTGCCGTACTTGCCGTTAATTTCACTAATCATCTCCTCAATTTGCTTTTTCATCTGCTCATATTGAGCAACATCTATCCTGGAGGGGATCATAATTAAAATCATCACAATCCTTTTATGCCAGCTAGTATTTTTACTTAAAAATTCCCGGAAACCTACTAACCTGTTCATAATGCCCTTGGTGTAATCTAACCGGTCAATTGATAAAATAACTTTTTTACCTTTTAGACTTTTGCCTAAATCCCGTTTCTCGGCAATTACTTTTTTACTTTTGTTAGCATTATAGAATTTATCAACATCTATACCTAAGGGAAAATTACGCACCAAAACAACCCTACCATTAACATTTAATTTACCCAGGGAATGTTCATTTCCTAAAACCCGTAAAACACAACCTAAAAAGTGTCTGGAATATTCTGAGGTATGAAACCCGATCAAGTCAGCACCCAGCAAACCAGTTAAAATCTCACTACGCCAGGCAGCCGGCAGCAACTGAAACACTTCGTATGAAGGAAACGGTATATGCAGAAAAAAACCTATTTTTAAATTTGGCATTTTATCTCTTAACAGTTTTGGCAAAAGCATTAATTGAAAATCATGGATCCAAACTGTATCATTTGGTTTAACAATCTTTAAAACAGATTCGCAAAATTTTTCATTAACCTCCCTAAAACTTTGCCAAAAATTTTCCTCAAAACTGCCATAGGCAGGGAAGTAGTGAAACAGCGGCCAAATTATTTTGTTACAAAATCCATTATAAAAATCTTTGGCTTCCTCTTCGGACAAAAAAACAGGAACTATATTTTGACTGATAGCTTTTTTCTTAACACTTAACTGTCTATTTCTTTTTATGGCAGTGCCCGGCCAACCGACCCAAAGAAAGGCTTTTTTGCTTTTTGTCAAAAAGGACTTCATACTACTACTCAACCCGCCGGTGCTTGGAATCAGCTTACAATGCTCATTTTGCTCAACTACCGTAAAAGGTAGTCTGTTTGATACAACAATTAGTCTCATCAGTTAAAGTGACGTAAGACGCAATGGGGCAGGTAACTTACCTTCAAAAAGAATGTTTGCAACTTCAAATACCCGTTTAGGTGCATCTGTTACAAAAAACTCATACCGGGGCTTAGCAGAACTACTCAACATATTAATCCTTTTTAGCAGCTTGTTAAGCGTTAAGGCCGTTGGTTTTGCAGAATCAACCAAAGTTACTTTTTTACCAACTACTTGCTGAATTACTTTTCTTAAAACCGGATAATGTGTACAGCCCAAAATTAAAGTATCCAAACCATCTGTAAATTTATTTAAATACTCTTTTGCAATTATTTTAGTGGCAGGGCTGGAAATTAGTCCTTCTTCTGCCAGTGGAACAAACAAAGGACAAGACATAAGTTTAACTTCAGTATTTTTACCTAAATTTTCCTCATAAACCTTACTTCCAATAGTAGCCCTTGTGCCGATTACTCCAATCTTACCGTTTTTTGTGATAGTTAAAGCATGTTGGGCTGCCGGTTGAATTACCCCTATTACCGGCACAGGTGAAACTTTTTCTATTTCTTTTAAGCAGGTAGCAGAAATTGTGTTACAGGCAACTACTAAAACCTTTATCTTTTTTTTAATTAAGAAATTTGCAAGTTCCAAGGCAAATTTGGTAATTACCTTTTTACCTCTTGTTCCATAAGGCACCCTGGCGGTATCCCCAATATAAAGAATTGATTCATTAGGCAGAGTATTTATAATTTCTTTAACTACGGTTAAACCACCAATGCCGGAATCAAATACTCCGATTGGTAAGTCTCTCATCAGAGAGATATAATACCATGCATATGTTAAAAAAAGGTAAGAAAGTATTAACGTTTTCGCGAAGCGAAAAGGGAAGGTTCCGCGGAACGCGGGTTCTTATATTTGGACTGGGATTAAACCAAGGTGGAGTTGGTGCTGCTAAATTTTTTGCCGAACATGGAGCAAAGGTTAAAGTTACTGATTTAAAAACAGCAGATATTTTAAAACCCTCCATAGAAGAGCTTAAAGAATTTAGCTTGATAGAATTTAGTTTAGGTGAACATAAAAATGAGGATATAGATTGGGCGGACATTATTATTAGAAATCCGGCCATCAAAGATAGCAATCCATATTTAAAATATGCTATTTCCCAAAATAAAAAGATAGAGACAGATTTTTCCATTTTCTTAAATTATGTCAATCAGAAAAAACTAATTGCTGTAACAGGCACTAAAGGTAAGTCTACTACCGCTTCTTTAATTTATGAGGCTTTAAAGACAAATCGTGAAAAAGTAGTTTTTGCAGGCAATATAGGAAAAAGTATTTTGGATATTATACCTTTTTTGAAAGATGACCCTTATATTGTAGTTGAAATTTCATCTTTTCAACTTCAAGCCCTAAAGAACAAAAACTTTGCTCCTAAAATTGCAGTTATAACAAACATTTATCCAGATCATCTTAATTGGCACTCTTCAATGGAAGAATATATCCAAGCCAAAAGAATAATTGCTAGTAATCAGACAGAAAGCGATCATTTAATTATTTCTTGTCAAAATATTTTAAATTCTGAAACTTTTCTTGAGGGAGTAAAGTCACAGGTAATCCAAGCTTGTGGTGAAAACCTCAGACATAGTGTTGATATTACTAAGCTTCCATTAAAAGGCTCTGGTAATGAAGATAATTATGCACAGGCATTTGCAGTTGCTAAAATCTTAGGCATTGACGAGAAAACCGTTTTAACTGCTTTTGAAAAGTTTAAAGGCGCAGATTTTAGATTGCAACTGATTGGTGAATTCAACGGCATCAAAATCATTAATGACTCAACGTCAACT
>CAZYBP010000022.1:0-14630 GCA_964645555.1 uncultured Gammaproteobacteria bacterium | reverse complement strand
TTACCAGTACTTACAAGAAAGGAGATTGTCTCAAAAGTACTGAACCAGGACAAGTAATTTAAATACCTTTAAAACTCTGTTAAAATAAACCCGCATGCCCAAGTGGCGGAATTGGTATACGCGTATGATTTAGGATCATATGCCGCAAGGCTTGGAGGTTCGAGTCCTCTCTTGGGCACTAGATAGGATACAGAGGTAGCTCTAGAAAAAACCTGCTGGCATACAGAACATCCATTATCAATAGTTACTTAAAAGAAATTTATGTTAAGTTTCTACATCGTACCAATATTGCTATCCTATAGTTGTATATATACCTAATTTTTGTTATAATTCTTCTTTATGGAAAGACGTACATTTCTTACTGGAATTCTAGGATTATCAGGCATGGCTTTACTGAATGAAGCCTGCAGACCAGTAACACAATTAGCATCAACTTCAAAACCAGCTCCAGTAGAAAATTTTCAGGCTTCCGAAGATCCCAAAAGACAAGCAGTTGCTGAAATACATGCATTACCTGATTCAAACATTAAAAAAGCCTTAGAATCTCGCATAGTACCCTTATTGGAAGCTAAACTTCCCTTTACTCTTAACTTTACTGATGTTGAAATAGTGGTAAATAATATGACCGTGGAAGAGACATTAACTCATGGAAGTGAAACAAGAGTTGACGCAAGTTATAACGGACGGAAAACAACATCAACTGCTTATCACCCTGTTAGTACTTTTGACACAAAAATTCCTGGTTTGGCAATTGTTAAACCGTCTGAAGCATCACAGATACCTGCTGCAAGTAAATTACCAGATGGTACCTGGTTTCTAAATTTCAATGGAACACCATCTGGTTTCATTGACAGAACAATACACCCACATATTTCTGTTAATGTTCGGTGGAGCGGTACACCAACCAGTGCTGATTATGTACCAGTTTTAAGAAGCTATGGGTATGTAAAAGAAGCCTGCTCCTTTTTATTGGATATACTTCGAATAGAAGCTACAATTGAAAAAATGAAGCAATTTGGCTTATTAACCAATATTGACGCACGTGACCCCAACGGAAAAGTAGAAAATATTACTATTATCCCAGAAGCATTTGCTGCCATAAGCGGTCAAAAAGGTAGATCTCAAGCATTACTTGATATGGCTGGATATCTGTTATCATTAAAAGCACTCACACAAAGTCCTAGTTATCAAACAATGGTATACTCGGGGGCTCTTGACCGGTCTTTTGTACCATTAATCGCTAGAGCTGATTTAGGAACAAGCGATCGAGATATTTTCCTCAAATCATTTGAATGGGCATTAAATACTCCTGAAGCGCAACGTTTTCCTCACCAAGGAGATATTAGCAAGATTCCATAAATTTTTATAACACCGTTCATTTTCTCAAGGTCAATCTGGAAAGCTGAATAGGTACTAACATCATCTAGAAAGCATATAACTTTTTACATTTATTACATTTCTTTGATTTGACTTCTTTAGAGCGATTAGCTCGCAAGATTCTTACTTAGCTTTGATTTGACTTCTTATATTAAAGTTGTAGAATATGCTCCATTAATATGGCTGATTCTCAAATACGGAAAATAGAGGCTGCTCCTACGTCTGTTTTTACAGGCGGAGATCAAATAACAGGTGAAAACCCTGTTATTCCTGTTGCACCGATAGGTAATCTCCCTACTCCTCAATCACCTGTTGATGTAGCACTTGCAAAAACGAGAGAAGTTTTAGCAAGAGAAGTAACTCCTCCGCACAGCCTAAACGACTACGGCCTTGGTGGAATTGAGCAAAAATAGTTAAAAAAGTGTAGAATTAGTATTCTATGAATACCTTTGGGAGTACCAAAAGTAAAATAAACCCCAGAAATATCCTTGGAGGGATGGAGTATTACGAGGAAGATTTTGAAATGGAAACATCAGCAGTTTCTTCTCTTACACAAGCTGTAACAGGCGTACTTAAAGATGCATTTAGTTTAGGCCAGGATATAATCGGCATAGAAGCACAACCTCAAGTAACTGAAACACAAAAATTTCCTACAACTGGGACAATCGAATTTACCAAAAAACTTGAAAAAGATCAAAAAGATAGGGCTGAAATAGAAAGAAAAAAGGCTTTCAATCAAACCTTAAAAGAAGATTACGAAAGAGCCCAAAGAGCCAAAGATAAATTAATATTTGAAGAAGAAATAAATGATATTACCACTAATTTACCAACCGAGCAAAAGAATAGACTGCTACATTACCAAGCAAGCTATCAGGACAGAAGTATTTATCAGCGGGCAGAACTACGAAGAAAAATGATTGAAGAAAGTAAAAAAGCAGAAAAACAGGAAAAACAAGCATCCATTCCAAACCCGGCCAAACAACCAAGTGCATTAGAAGGTGCTTTTGAAGGAAGAAGCGGTAATCAAGGTAGCGGTACAGCCAACCTCTCAGCCCAAGCTGTAGGCTAACTCTGCTTGAATAAATTACTTCTATAACTTAGAATATCCAAAGGTAGATTTTGGGCAGTTAGCTCAGCTGGTAGAGCGCGTTCTTGACGTGAACGATGTCGGGGGTTCAAATCCCTCACTGCCCACCATATATTTTAGCCTCAAATTCATCATCCGCCGGCACCTTCCCAGCCAAGTAGCCAAGGAAGTTAAGAAGTAGGTGAAGAAAGAATAAAAACGGACACTAGCTGTTTTTACCCTTTAATTAAACTATTGACAGGAAAATTAGCTTACTGCTATATTCAGATTAATGAACGTGAAATTATATACAACTTGTACTGAAACCACATCTTCCTAGGGAGGTTGTAGTTTGAGTGCTTACTGTAAACCTCCTGCAAGGGAGGTTTTTTAATGGAAAAATTATGAAAGGAGGTGGATTTAAATGACAAAAACAATTGAAGTAAAAACAGCTTATGATTTTTTGAGAACACCCTATTTACAGGATAAAAACCTGAGAGAATTAGCCGGCCAACAACCCCAAACATATGTTCAGTGGCTTGCTGAACAAATAGAAACGAATGGAATAAATTGGGCAAAAGACCGTTATGAGCAAGCACGTGCTTTTAAGGAGGGTTGCTAAATATTCACAAGCTCTTCAACTTATAAGTTGTTTCTGTTATATTGAAGCTATGGATAATAATGAATATTTAAATAATTTAAGACACTCTTGTGCCCATCTTTTGGCAGCTTCTGTTTTGGAACTTTGGCCTGGCACTCATAATGCCATTGGACCTGCTATTGAGAATGGTTTTTATCAAGACTTTGACTTCTCGCAAAGCCCGAAGCAGGTTTTGAAAGAGGAAGATTTACCCGAAATAGAAAAGAAGATGCATGAAATGCTAGAGTCTTGGGATGACTTCCAAATTAAAGAAGTTGAAGGGCAACAAGCCATTAAAGATTTTACCCATAACCCTTATAAAAAAGAACTTGCAGAAGAATTTGCTAAGGAAGGCAAAACTATTACAGAAACTGTCCAAGGTAAATTCTTAGACCTTTGTAAAGGTGGACATCTAAAAAATCCTAAGGAATTGAAACACTTTAAGCTTTTATCTATCGCTGGTGCTTACTGGAGAGGCTCTGAGAAAAACAAAATGTTAACTAGAATTTATGGTACAGCTTTCCCAACAAAACAAGAATTAGATGAATATTTAGAAAAAGTAGAAAAGGCAAAAGAAAGAGACCACAGAAAAATAGGTAAAGAATTAGGTTTATTTGTTTTTGCAGATTTAGTTGGGAAAGGCCTTCCGCTGCTTACTCCTAAAGGAGCAACTATCAGAAGGGAACTGGAAAGATTTATTGTTGATGAAGAATTAAAACGTGGTTATCAACACGTGATCACTCCGCCTTTGGCCAATGTTGCCTTATATGAAACCTCCGGTCATTATCCTTACTATAAAGAAACTATGTATCCGCCAATGGAGGTGGATGAAGAAAAATTGATTCTCCGCCCCATGACTTGCCCTCATCATTTTATGCTCTATAAGTCTCAACCTCATAGCTACAAAGAATTACCAATCCGCTATGCTGAAATTGCTGATCAATTTAGATACGAAAAGAGCGGTGAATTGACAGGACTAATGAGAGTCCGGATGTTTACCTTATCCGATGCTCATATAATCTGCAGATCCGATCAGGCAAAAGATGAAATGAAAAAAGTACTCCAACTAATAGATTACGTCAATCAAATCTTTAGTCTCGTTAAAGGAAAAGATTACCGATACAGACTTTCTTTGGGAGACAGACATGAAGACAAAAAGTACTATAAAGATGATGTTGCTTGGGATAAAGCAGAAGATGCTTTACGCCAAGTCCTAAAAGAAATGGAAGCACCTTTTTTTGAAGCAGAAAATGAAGCAGCCTTTTATGGACCTAAAATTGATGTTCAAATGAAAAATGTTTCGGGCAAAGAGGAAACTGCTTTTACTGTGCAATATGATTTTGTTATGCCAAAACGTTTTCATTTAACCTACACCGATGAAAAAGGTCAGGAACAAGAACCTGTCGTTATTCACAGATCCTCAATTGGAGCATTTGAAAGAGTAATGGCCTTTTTAATAGAACACTACGGAGGAGCTTTCCCGATTTGGCTTTCACCAATTCAGGTACAAATTATACCCATTGCCGATCGCCATCAAGAATATGCACAAAAAGTACTCGAACAATTAAAGAGTGCAAATATTAGAGCTGAGGTTGATTTACGTGCTGAGAAGATGCAGGCAAAAATCAGGGATGCTCAAATGCAAAAGATTCCTTATATGTTAATTATTGGAGACAGAGAACAAACAGACAATAAAGTAGCTGTCAGAACCAGAACAGGCGAAGACCTAGGAGCAATAGCCTTAGAAGAATTAATCAGTAGACTAAAAACAGAGATTGTATCTAAATCTTAACTGTGCTAGAATTTTAAAAGTTAAAAACAAGGAGGTTTTAGTTACTGGCTAAATTTTATCGTATTAACGAGCATATCCAAGCTCCAAATTTAAGGGTCGTTGACTCCGATGGAAAGTTATTAGGAGTTATAACCCGTCAAGAGGCCTTGGAAAAAGCTAAGCAATTGGGGATAGATTTAATTGAAATTGCTCCATCTGCCAATCCACCCGTTGCCAAACTGGCTAATTTTCAAAAGTTTAGATACGAAGAAAATAAAAAAGACAGAAGCAACAAAAGGAGTTCAGAAGGTGGCTTAAAAGAGTTATGGTTGTCACCCAGAATTGCTGAACACGATTTAAGAGTCAGACTAAACCGGACAGAAGAGTTTTTAAAAGAAGGACATAAGGTAAAATTAACAGTCAAGTTTAAGGGAAGAGAGATGGCTCACCAGGAGCTGGGCCATAAGGTTTTACAGGAAGCTTTAGCAATACTGGGAGAAAAAGCCGGAGTAGAAAGAGAACCAAAGTTTGAAGGAAGAAAGTTGTCGATGATTGTAGGAAAAACAAAAGGTGGAATTAAAGGACACCAGGAAGAACAGCAAAATGCCGAAACAGAAAACTAATAAAAGCATATTAAAAAGAGTCAAAATTACCTCTACGGGTAAAATTTTACGGAGGCACCAATTAGGTGCAGGCCATTTAAAAAGACACAAAAGTAAGGGCGCTTTAGAAAGCCAGAAAAAAACCATGGAATATTTCAAAGGTGAGTCAAAAAGATTTAAAAATATTATTGGAGGCTAAAATGGGAAGAGAAACTAAAAACTTTAAACAAACAGGCAGATCAAGAACAGGTAATTCAATTCCCAGAAACTATTCCGGGATAAACCGCGCAGGATATTGGGGAAAAATTATAAGTGTATTTAAAAAAGGAGATAAAGTTTAATGGCCAGAGTTAAAAGGGGTATTGTTGCCCACAGAAAACATAAAAAATTACACGGGTTAACCAAAGGCTACAGAGGTGGCAGAAGTAAACTTGTCAAAGAAGCAAAATCCGCTCTTTTGCATGCCGGAGAATATGCCTTTGCAGGAAGAAAACTTAGAAAAAGAGAGATGAGACGACTTTGGATTATCCAACTTGGTAATGCTGTTAGAGCTGAAGGCTTAAGTTATTCTAAATTCATAGCAGGACTAAAAACTAAAAGTATTAATTTAGACAGAAAGATCTTGGCTGATTTAGCAGTCAATCACAGAGATGACTTCAAGAAAATCGTTGAACAAGTCAGAGCCTAATTTTGGTAAGAGGATTGTTCTTGCCGTAGGCGCCCACCCGGATGATATAGATATAGGATCTTCAGGTTCTGTTGCCAAATGGATCAAAGAAGGCGGAGAAGCTTACTATTTAGTTTTAACTGATGGCTCCAAAGGTTCGGAAGATAGACATATTTCTCACCAGGATTTAACTAAACTAAGACATGCTGAACAACAAAAGGCTGCAGATATTTTAGGAGTTAAAAAAGTTTTCTTTTTGGATTTTGTGGATGGGGAGCTGGAAAATAATCATAAGTTACGAAAAGAAATTGTGAGGATTATAAGACAAGTTAAACCGACTATAGTTATTTGTTTTGATCCCACATTTGTTTATGATGACAACCGTCAATTTATAAATCATCCAGATCATAGAGTAGCCGGCCAAGCTACCTTAGATGCAGTTTTTCCTTTTGCCAGAAATGTCAGAACTTATCCGGATTTGCTGGAACAAGGCTTAGAACCTCATGTGGTAGAAGAAGTTTTGTTGGTAAATTTTTCAAAAATTAACTTTTATGTAGATATCTCTGAAACTATAGATTTAAAGATGAAGGCTATAAATTGCCACACCAGCCAATTTATAGATATGGAAAAATTCCTAGAAAGAATTAAATTCTACAACCACGAAGCAGGCAAAAAAGCTCATGTTAAAGCAGAATATGTTGAAGCTTTTTTTAAGATTACCCTTCGCCAGCCAAGTTGACATAATACGAAAGTTGTATCATTAGTCACTATAGGGTATAATTAAATTATGACTTCTGTTACTAGGAAAGAATTTATCTTTTTAGGTTTAGGTGCCCTTGCTGAGTTTGCTACAGCATGTAGTTCATCTCCTCAACGCAACCCTGTTAGACCTACTGAAAAAATACCATTAAACCCACTTGAAGCATGGAGAACAATGGCGCCAGGAGACCGACTCAAGCTTCTAGAGAAAAAACAGTTTCCAAAATTTACTGGATTTTCGTTAATACCCGAAATTAGTTTAGCTGCATCTGAATTACGTTGCCAGATAACCACCTGTAATATGGATGTAGATAAAATGCAGCAGGGTGTTAAGATTTTATCAGCGGATGATTTTTCTAGAGTATACGAAAAAGTGCATGGAACTAAACCTGAACAGGGTTCTACTTCAAAATTTATACTTGAGTTTGTAGAAGGCAACCCTCCAGATGTAATTAATTTAAGTAGTGATGCAATTAAATTTGTAGCCTCCTCGGTACTTTCTCCAGAAGTTCGAAACGCCTACCAACGAAATGGTATTGATCCAGAAATATCATTAACTAAGCAAGTCATAATACATGGACAATCGCATATGAATCAAACTCAAACAGAATTTACCCTTGATCAACCAGTAAAAGTACAATTACCTTATTCATCACAGCAACTAACCCTAATAGGGATGGATGGGTTATTACTTAAAGCTTTAGATCCAAATAATAATGTGGTTCCAGTTTCTGGAGCCGGCGAGGCATTAACTGAAGTTGCTACAGGTTTTATTTGCTCAAAGGCAGGTGCCTTTGCTTCTATTCCTCCATATCAATATGGTCTAGATCTCTTAGAACCTTTATTTAAACTAGCAGGGATTAATATAGAAACTCTACTTAATGTTTATCATGGTAAAAGGACACAAGGTGAATTAATGACTTGGTTAGGTTCGGTTCAAAAAGGGCAAAACGCTATGGAAAAAAATACTCCACCACAAGCAGTAGGTGCTAAAGTACTAACAATAGTAGGATTAACTGTTAATTTAAGTATACCTATGCAAACTACACAAACCTGGCTTGAGCAAATGTACGGTAGACGGCTCTATAGTCAACCTCAGCAGAAAATACCATAAACCCTATAGTTTGCATTCATTCCATAACTAGTCTATAATGTGTATGTATGGCACAACCAGAAAACCCTCATTCTGCTATAGAAAAACATTTAAGCATACCATGGTATGCACTCAGTAAATATGAGGGTGAAATTTACAAAGCAAGAGCCAAACCTCTACGCCTAGAGGAGCTGGATAAAGTCTTAAAAGACATGGCAGGAAAAGACCCAGATAGATTAGTTTGGGCACAACTCTTGCAAGAGACGAACTTAAGTATATTAAATAGTACATCCACTGTAGGTATAGTTTTAGACGGCCGAGCTAAAGATGCACCTGAAGGATTCCTTGGAGACATGATCGAAGCAACGAGGCTTGTAAATATAATCAGACAAAACGGGAAAAGAGTAAAAATTGTTACCCCTCACGAAGACTTATTTCAAGGCCAAACTGATCCTATGGTGGATATTATTCCAATTCCAGAAAATGTGCAGGCATCTCCTGCTTATCCATGGAGGCAAGAACTACTCAGTTACTTACATGAGGCAATAGGGGACACACCTTGTTTATTCCCTATGAATGCTACTACACCTGCTTTTATCCAGCTCAGAGCCGGAGGAACTATACAAAATACTGACTCATTACAATTAGTACGAGAAGCATTCAGGCCCCAGTCAAAAAGACCACTAGAACCTAGTTTTTGGGGAAGGTTTGGCATACATCAATTACAAGCCTTCCAAGTTAACGCTCATCTGTTGGGGATAGAAGAAGCAAGTCAATGGCAGGAGTTTCCGCAAGCTTTCTTACACCCAACCAAACAAGCCCAGGAAGTTGCCAGGGAAGTTATAGGAATTTACGGTTGTTTTAATTCAGCAAGAGAAGACTGTCCTCCTGTATACTTACAGCCCGGAGTTGCAACTAATGGATCTAAATTGACAACAAAGTTTTACCCTGAGGATAAGTGGCAAGAGGTTATTACGCAACTCGCAGTAGCCCCACATACTGCCGGAATTTTAACATTTTTGGAACCAACTGATGAAAAACAAGCCAGTATGACTTTAAGGTTAGCAACGACCGCAGTCGAAGCGGGATTGCGGGTCGCTAAAGTCCCTATGACCTCAGTCAAACAACGCTTTGGATGGACGCTAGGCTCTTTTGTTGCTTTCTTAAGCGAGCTATCCCGGCATAATGGCCTGATTGTTGGATGTGATAGTATGCCAGCAGGCCACGCAGGACCAGCCACAAATAACTCAGTAGTTGTTTTGGGAAGCTATTGTTATGATCAAGGCTTTTACTGTCCTCCCAAAAGAGCTCTGGTGGTTATGCCTTCAACTGATGCTTATACTTCCTATATTGAACCTAAAGAAGTTATTGCAGCAGTACAATATATTTGTAAGGATCCCAACTTCAAGAATATCGCACCCTCATAATCTTAACTTGTACTGCGTGGTTAATTATAGTAGCTAAGTTGGGATTGTGCTAGAATCAAATTTGTGGAAGATAGAATTCAAAACATCCAAAAAGACTATTTAAATAAAATCAACCAAGCTAAAAGTTTAAAAGAACTTGATGGAATTTTTTTGGAGCTTTTTGGTAAAAATGGAGCTTTGGATTTATTACCTAAAGAATTTTCTAAATTATCCTCTGAAGAGCGAAGACAAGTTGGGCCTTTATTTAACCAAGTAAAACAGAAGTTAGAAAAAGCTATAAATGATCAAAGGGGTCTAATACGGGAAGAAACCTATCAGAAACTGGCAAATGAAAAGCTTGAGCTTACTGACAAAACAGAAATTAAAAAAAGAAATGGCCATTTGCATCCAGTTACACAACTACTTAACAAAACAATAGACCTTTTTTCCAAACTTGGATTTGAAAGGTTTGATGCTCCACATATTGATACCGATGAAAATAATTTTGAATTACTAAACATTCCAAAAGGCCATCCAGCCAGAGACTTGTGGGATACGTTATATATTGATCCTAAAAATTTAGAAGTTTCTCCTGGCAAACTATTACTTCGAACACATACCTCCAATGGCCAAGTAAGAGCAATGAGGCAGTTAAAACCTCCTATGAGAGTAATGATTATTGACCGTTGTTTTAGGTATGAGAATTTAGATGCCAGGCACGAACACACTTTGGAACAGTTTGAAATTGTATATATAGACAAAGGTGTTAATATGGCTAACTTACAATATCTTTCTGAATACTTTTTTCAAGGCATTTTAGGTAAAGATATCAAAGCAAGGCTTAGACCAAAATATTATCCTTTTGTAGAACCTGGTGCAGGAGTGGATGGAGTATGTATTTTCTGTAAAGGAAAAGGTTGTAATGTTTGCGGTGGCACTGGTTGGCTGGAACTAGCAGGAGCAGGAATGATCCATCCTCAGGTATTAAAAAATGGTGGCATTGACCCAAATGAATATTCAGGTATTGCTTGGGGAGTAGGACCTGAAAGAATGGCCATGTTAAAGTACGGAGTTGAAGATATTAGACTTTTCAAAAGTGGGGATTTGAAATTTTTGGAGAAATATTAATTTATGAAAGTTTCCATTGATTGGCTAAAACAGTTGGTAGACTTAAAAGTTTCTAAAGAAGAACTTATTAGTTTGCTACCTTTAAGAACCATTGGTTTAAAAGAAGTAACAAATGAGTTTATTGAACTGGATATGAAAGGTTATAACCGGGCTGACCTTTTATCATTAAAAGGTATATCTTATGAGGTCGCAGCTATTATAGGGTCAAATACCCTGTTTGAGGAGCCACAAGAGGCTAAATTCGTCTGGAATGAGGCTCGCTTACCAAATATCAAGGTAGATGTTTTAGACTCAAAACTTTGCCCGTTTTATTGTATTGCCAAAATAGAAGGAATAAAGGTGGATAAATCTTCTGAAGATTGGGTCAAAAAGCTAGAAACTTCCGGTATGAGATCTGTAAATAATATTGCTGATGTTACTAATTTAGTAATGTTGGAATATGGCCAACCTTTACATGCTTTTGATGCGGATAAAGTGAATGAAGAATCAATTATTGTCAGGGTGGCCAAAGATGGAGAAGAATTGATAACCTTAGACGGTAAAACAAGAAAACTGTCTAAAAATGACCTTTTAATTGCTGATCCCAAAAAAGGTTTAGGACTGGCTGGAGTAATGGGAGGACAAAATAGTGAAGTTATAGAAAGCACCTCCTCAATTTTGCTTGAGGCAGCTATCTTTGAGCCAATTAATTTAAGACAAACTGCCACCAAATTAAATCTACAATCTGAAGCCAGTAAAAGATTTCAACATGGTTTAACTAAGAAAAGATTACTTCAGGCCTTAAATGCGGCAATTAAAATGTGCCAAAAGTTAGGAGGAAATTTAACGGCTATCTCCATAGTTGGCAACTTTGAGGATAAACAAAAAATAGTGGATTTATCTTTGAATAAATTAAATGCTTTGGTAGGGATAGACTTTGAAGAAAAGGAGGTAGAAGAATATTTATTTAAACTTTACTTTGAAGCCAAATTAGTCTCCAAAGGACAATGGCAAGTTAAAGTACCATATTTTAGATTAGATATTGAAATTGAGGAAGATTTAATAGAAGAGGTTGCCAGATTATATGGCTATGAAAAAATTCCTCCCAAAAGTTTGCCTGGAGAATATAAATCAAAGGGAGACCCAAAACAATTTAAAATAATTTATGATCTAAAAAATACCTTAAAAGACTCAGGCTTAACAGAAGTACAAACTTATTCTTTTTACTCAACCAGAATTTTAAATGCTTTGGGCTTAAGTAGGGAAGTAGCTGATAAAAAATTAATTAAACTTGCAAACCCAATGTCAGCTGAAACCGAATATTTGAGAGAAAGTATTTGGCCAAATTTATTAGAAGTAATTGATAGAAATATAAGACAAGGAATAAAAGATATAGCAATTTTTGAAATTGGCAAAATCTATTACTTAAATGAAAAAGGTGAGGCTAGTGAAAAATATGCCCTAACAATTGCCTTAACAAATGAAACAAATAATCCTTTGGATGAATTGGAAAAAATCTTCAAAGAATTAAATCAAAGATTGGATTTAAAAATTAGTGAAGACCTGGAAAAAGAAAATGGAGCAAATTTGGAGCTTTTCCATCCTGAAAGATTAATACAACTAAAAACCGGGCAAGGCCAGATATTAGGCGGTTTGGCAGAGGTGCACAAAAGAACCGCAGATAAACTGGGCTTAGACAAAAGAGTGGCTGTTTTGGAAATAGGCTTAAATAAGCTGCTATAAAAGTCTTTAACCTACACATAAGTCTTCTAATACTATTAGGTCAGAGTCATTTGCCAAAGATGTTTATCCAAAGCCTCAATATCAGGATGTATCGAACGTATTCTCATCCTTGGCCGCTCTAATTCCATACCTTGGGGAAGCAATTGCACTATTCTAATGTAGACATTGGGCATTCCTGCTTGTAAAAAACGCAGTCCAGCATGTTCTGACATACGTACAGAACCTCCCATTGCTATACTGGCTCGTAATGCATTTACACCTGCTGAAATGTAAAGCTTACTTAGATCTAATTCTGATAGGTCACCATCACCTAACCTAAACTCATGTTGCTCAGCTTGCTCTAATTCAGCATTTGCTGTTAATCTATACAAGAAAGCAAGCTTAGCAGATTTAAAAGCAACATCAGGTACCTCAGTCGTTAGCTGTAATGCTTGATCGTGTAACAACATTATTGCATCACCAGGCAGATTACGATCAACTAATCTTCCAAACTCTGTGCGTACATCAAGACAATAATTCCTTGCTCTGGCATCAATTGAACAAACTTCTAAACTTTGACCATTTGGGGCTACAATTATAGAAGATAACACAGAAGATGAATGTAACCATTCCCTGTAAACTACAGGTGCTTGTTGATAACTTTGTTCAACTATCTCTCTAACATCAGGTCTTAACATCTGGTTTATATTATTCCAACTTAATTACTTTCTGCAATAGAAAATCTAAGTTTGTTTTCTGAATAATCAAAGACAAAGGTCACCGGTTTTTCTTTATTATTAGTTATATATAAATTCTGTTGAGCATTAGCACCTTTAGCATAAGGATTGCTATAAATAGACACTCCAAATTCTTTAGATATTTCCGATATAGCCATAAAATCATGATTGGTTGGAGCTTTAGCATCTAAGTTGGCATCCTTGGCTACCCAATAAAGTAAAGAGGCTAAATGGCAAACTCCATCTCCATATAAATATCCATCAGTTTTAAATCCTTCAGCCGCATTAAAATGAGCATTAGTAGTTTTAACTAAGCTATCTTTATATTCAGGTAAAACATCATCATGGAAAGCAAAAGTTTTATTTGGTTCAAGTTTAAATTTATATTGAAAGGGCTTTTTAATCTCATCCCAATTAATATCTTTTGCAGAGGTTACCTTACCTTCTAAGTAGGCAATATTTAGTAAAATGTTATCTTGAAATACATCACTTACAGATTCTACTGCGTATCTGTTTTTCAATGAAATTTCACGGGATGAAAGTACCGTTTCTGCGGGTTGGGCAGTGAACGGATTAGCTAAAGTTAAGATTACAGCAGAAGAAATTTTTACTATTGTATCTTGTATCATATAGAAAAAATACAGGCCTATATTCTAGGCCTGATTTAGGTAATATTATATCAAACTATAAGACTATTGTCAAAGAAATATAATTATGTTATATAAATAGCAAACTATGTTAAAAAGGCCGGGAGATCTAGAAAGATTAGTAGACTATTCTGTCCACTCTCTCATACCTCCAGAGTTTGCAAAAGCAGTTGACGTCTTGTGGCCAAAAGTGACCAGTGAAACAGAATCAAAAGGTATAAGACAAGAAAGATTTTATAGAGAAGTAGCAGCAAGAATTTTTAGATTAAGTCATCCTTTCCAGCTTGAATTAGAAGCAAAATATGCCATATTCTTTGGAACCTCCGTTGGACTGGTTAGAAGCCTTACACCTATACCAACACCTGATCAAATTTTAAATCGGATCGAGCAGGCAAGAGGCTATGAAGACTATAAGGTAAAGGAAGGAATCTATATCAATTGGGCTCATGTACGAGGTTGTGAAACTGAGGCTGCAGGTGAAGGATTACCTCTTCTAGAAAAAGCTATGTATCTTGTTAAAGTAAGGTTTGGCAAAGCTGCTGGCTTAGACTCTTTAAATAAGGTGCCTGTATTTTTGGAAGAGTACTTCTCTGAATCTTCTCATCGTAGAGACATGATGTTTCTGGCTAGATAGCCTAAACTTATACTTATAATGCAACAGTCACCCCAATAGAAGTAGAAAATGTACCTCCATTATTATCTTCCAAAGTTGCAGTTATAGTATGAGAACCCTTATCACCTGCAGGAAACTCTACATGTAAAGCAAATGGTTCTGAGGTTTGAGTAGATTTAGTGGCTCCATCAACTAGCCAAGTGACCTTTTTTACTCCGGCAGGGGAATTAGTCCTGGCCAGCACATCAAAAACTCTTGGCACGTTGGCTCCGTTTGACACATTAACTATTTCAATAACCCCACCTGTCCCTGCAGTAAACCCGGGCACACCGCTACACCCTTTAGTTGCACCAACAAACATACCATTGGCAGCCGTCAACACCCACTCATCTATGCCTGCCTGCCATTTATTAGCACCAGTTG
>CAZYBP010000021.1:5343-14970 GCA_964645555.1 uncultured Gammaproteobacteria bacterium | reverse complement strand
TTATAGGAATGTTTTAAAGTTTATTGATGCAGTTCAAATTCAAATTGGTTCATCAGGAGCATATAATTTTACTATAGAAACCATGCTAGAAATTCATCGGTTAACTACAGAAAAAATTCTTTCTTCAGACTCCAGCGGTAAATTCAGGGTCCGCCAGGTGGTGATCAAAAATACTAAAACAGGCCAAATTTCTTATACCCCTCCTCCAGCAGTGGAAGTACCTTTTTTGATTGAAGATTTGGTTAACTGGATTAACTCAGATGAGGCAAGGCAGATACATCCTGTATTAAAGGCTGGTATTATTCATTATGAAATTGCTAGAATTCATCCTTTTGTGGATGGAAATGGTAGGGTATCAAGGGCTGTGGCAACTTTAGTGATGTTTTTAGACAGCTATGACATTAGAAAGTTTTTCTCATTTGAGCAGTATTTTGACGAAAACCCCATGCAATATTATTTGACTTTGCAGGCTGTTTCAAATCAATTAGTTCTAGATACTCATGAAAGGGATTTGACTCCTTGGTTAGAATATTTTGTAGAAGGGGTTGCTATTGAATTGAATAAAGTTAAAGAAAAAGTACAAAGGATTTCTATAGATGCCAGGGTGAAAGACAAACTAGGGGAGCAGATTATGTTAAATGAAAGGCAAATGGCCATCATGGAATTTTTACATCGGTATAAATCTATGCAGAATAAAGATTTTAGAAAGATTTTCCCGGAGTTTTCTGATGATACAGTACTGCGGGAGATGAAATTTCTAAAGCAAAAAGGATTGGTTAAAAAACTCGGCGGCACCAAAAAAGCTACTTATGTATTGAAATAAATTAAGGTTGTTTTGGAGGAATAGATCTGGGAGGTAATTTGACCACTGCTTTATTAATGGATTCATCTTTCTCAAACTCAACTTGTCCCGATGCTGCTTGTGTTGATAGCTCGCTCGCAAAACGAAATAACTCCTCGATTCCTCTTTGTGCTCTTTGATAATCTTGTTCAAGTACTTGGTTGAGTGGCCGTCCTTGTAAGGGTGAAAATTGAAATCCTAGCTGATTTAGTCTATTTGCTACGGCTCTAAGAGTAGCTCTTGCACCTTCTTCTGGTGTTTGCGGAGATAGATTCTCTGGAGTTTGTCCCAGTTTGGGTTCTTGGTCTGGCATGAAATATAATTATATCACTAAACAGTAATTTTAAGATTTATCTGGATTAAGAAGTCGAGCCTTTAGTTCTTGGTGTAGACAAGTAGTATAGGCATTAGTAGCTCGGTCGAAATAGCGGCTAGCAAGATAATTGTCCGGTCGGGTGACCACTTCAACTCTTTCGACAAGAGGACTATCAATTGATTGACCGGGAAAGCCCACTGCGATTGCAAATCGTCCTGGTTCGGGTCTATTCTGTTTCAATATAGATAAAGCTCTGTCTGCTCGGTGAGTTAAAGATTCTATAGTGTCAACACCAGGAATATACAGTGCAATACCTGCTGAGGCTGAATAATCTGCAGGATGACGGTAGTCCGGGTCAAGCCGGTGTACTGCTGGTTTGGCGTATGAAGGTATAGCGATTAGATTCCTTATTACTACATTGATTGCACCATTTATATCGGCACCTCGCAACACCAGGAATATTTCATCTCCTCCTTTTTGGAATACTTCTCCTGGTCGAGTATTATTTCTTAGAGCTTGCCCCATTGCTTCAATAGCTGCATCACCGGCAGCGTGCTTGGCTGCAGAGTTATCATTTATATCTTTAAAGCGATTCATATCGATAAATGCTACTGTTAGAGGTTTTTTCTCTCTGGCTGCCAATGACAGTTCTCGGTCCGACATGATTTGTAAGATTTTGAGAGTTGGAAGTCCAGATAAAGGATGGATGGCTGCTTCTTTGAGGGCACGTATAGTCGCTTCTCGGGCAAAAGAAGCCAAATCTTTGACCCCGTATTTTTTTCCTAACTCCATATATCCACTGTACACAGGTGCTACCTTCGGATTAGTAACGTCCATGGATTCCAAATAATCAGTGATAGATGGTTCCTCGCCTCGTGATTGCTCTGACATAGACCGTCTTTCCATACTACTTATAAATGGGTTATTTTACAAGACTTTTTAGGCTTGTCAAGGGTAATAAGATGATCTACAATCCTAATAATGACTTTTAGGGAACTTTCAGAGTATTTTGAAAAATTAGAAAAAACTTCTTCAAGATTAACCTTAATAGATATTTTGGCTGAGCTTTTTTCCAAAGTAGAGCTTAAAGAAGTAGGCAAAGTAGCATATTTAATTCAGGGTAGAGTAGCACCATTTTTTGAACCCTTAGAGATTGGGATGAGCGAAAAGCTGATAGCTCAATCCATAGCTAGAGTTTACGGAGTAGAGCGTGGGCAAGTTCTCAAAGAGTATGGGGAGGTAGGGGATTTAGGCTTGGTTGCAGAGAGGTTAAGTTCAAAGTTTAAGGCTCAAAATTCAAAGTTATCTGTTATAGAAATCTTCGATACCTTAAGGGGGATTGCTAAGCTAACTGGTGAGGGAACTGTAGAGAAGAAAATTTCTATACTGGCTGGACTTATGGAAAAAATGAGTGGGATAGAGGCTAAACATTTAGTCAGAATCCCTTTGGGTACATCAAGACTTGGGATTGGTGATCCAACAGTTTTAGATGCTTTTGCTAAGTTTAAACTGGGAGATCGAGCTAAAAGAAAAGAATTAGAAGGAGCATACAACAAAGTGTCTGATCTGGGTTTAATTGGAGAAACTTTATGGGAAAAAGGGCTAGAGGGAGTTAAAAAGTTAGATGTAACAGTGGGTAGACCAATCCGTTCACAACTAGCAGAAAGGTTGCCTGATACTAAAGCTATTCTGCAAAAGTTCGGAGGTTTAGCTCATAGTCAACAAAAATTCGATGGCTTTAGAGTTCAAATTCATAAAGACGGAGAAAAAGTAAGGCTTTTTTCTCGAAATCTAGAGGAAACCACCCCCATGTTTCCGGAAATTGTTTCTGGAGTCTTGAAACAAGTTAAAGCTAAAACTGCTATTTTGGATTCTGAAGCTTTAGCTTTTAATCCGGAGTCGGAAGAATTTTTACCATTTCAGGAGACTACGAAAAGGAGAAGAAAATATGGCATAGAAGAAATGCAGAAAACCTTACCTTTAAAAGCGTTTGTCTTTGATGTGATGTATATCAATGGAAAATCTTTGATGGATTTAGAGCTTAAGGAAAGGATGCAGCAGCTAGAAAGGGTCATCAATGGAGAGGAAATCTTAATCCCGCAGCCCGGCGAATTAGTGAGTAGTGAAGAAAGATTAAACGAAATATTTAATGATGCTTTAACCAAGGGCTTGGAGGGGTTAGTAGTTAAAAGACCTGATTCAAAATATGAAGCAGGAGCCAGAAATTTTAATTGGGTAAAATTAAAAAGGCATTCTGCAGGGCAGCTTAAAGACACAATTGATTGTGTAATTTTAGGTTATGTCTATGGCAGGGGAAAGAGGGTGTCATTTGGGGCAGGAGCACTTTTGGTAGGAGTTTATGATAAGGAAAAGGATGAGTTTGTAACAGTTTCTAAGATAGGTACAGGGTTAACAGATGAAGAATGGAGAGAGATTCACCGAAGAGCTGATAAAATTAAAGTAGATCAAAAACCTGCTAGAGTAAATTCAATTTTAATACCGTCTGTTTGGATTAAGCCTGAGATTGTAATTGAAGTTTTGGCAGATGAAATCACCAAATCTCCTGTTCATACAGCCGGTAAAGAGGGAAATGAGCCAGGTTATGCTTTAAGATTTCCTCGGCTAGTTAGATTCCGTGAAGCTGACAGAAAGGCTGAAGATGCAACCACTGTTCAAGAGTTAAGGGAAATGTATAAACTCCAGTATAAAAAATAACTTTACCTTTTAATTCTTGCGTTTTTATGGCTTTTTTCCCACACTCTATTGATAAATATCCTCTAGAATATTAAAGACTGAATTTATGATTAGAGGAATTGAATCAATTTTGCTTTTTAGTGAGGACCCTCAAGCTCTGGCTCATTTTTACCAGCATAAAGTAGGATTAAGTTTAACAGAGAATATGGAAATAGGAGAGCAGGCAGAGGAGGGGTTTGAGTTTGCCATGGAAAATACCAGTTTGTATATTATGAAACACTCTGAAGTTAAAGGTAAAAATAATCAGCCTGAAAGGATCATGTTTAATATAGAAGTAGATGATATTGAAAAAGAGGCAGACAGGTTAGTCAAAGAAGGAGTAAAGCAAATAGAGCCTATTTACCATATGCAGGGTTATGGCTTAATTTCCACCTTTGAGGATATAGACGGTAATTACTTCCAAATAGTTCAAGTCAAAGCAAACTGACTGACTCAGACTTCGCTATTTTATATGGTAAAATCTGCACATGGCATACATTGCGGATTTGCATATTCACTCCAGATTCGCCAGAGCCTGTTCTCCGGCTTTAAACGTACCTAATTTGGTTGAGTGGGCCAAAATGAAGGGGATAGATGTTTTAGGTACAGGAGACTTTTTGCACCCTCTTTGGTTTTCTGAATTAAAGATGAATCTAACAGAAGATGGGTCAGGCTTTTTGACACATAAAAATAGTGATATCAAGTTTATCTTAACTGTTGAGATTGCCACCATGTATTCTGATAAAGGAAAGGGTAGAAGGCTGCATAATTTAATTTTCCTTCCGGATTTTGCTTCTGCTGAAGCTTTTCAGAAACTACTTTTATCAAGAAGAGCCAATTTAGCCTCAGACGGCAGGCCGATTTTGGGTATGTCTTCTAAGGATTTATTATCCTTGGCACTTCAGGTTTCAGAGAAAGCTATTTTTATCCCGGCTCACGCTTGGACTCCCTGGTTTGGAATTTTTGGTTCCCAGTCTGGCTATGATTCTTTAAAAGAGTGCTTTGAAGATTTAACCGAATATATTTATGGTGTGGAAACCGGTTTGAGTTGTTATGACGAAAAAACAGAAGTGCTAACAGATAAGGGTTGGAAGAAATTTACAGAGGTTCAATATAAAGATAAAATTTGTACCCTCAATTTAAAAAACGATAATATCAAATTTGAAAAACCAACAAAAATATATGTTTTTGATTACAAGGGCAAGATGTATAAATTAAAAACGAAAAGAGTTGACTTGCTAGTTACCCCAAATCATAAGCTTCTAGTTAGTGGATGTGATTTTCGTAAACCACCTCGATTTGTTCTCAAAGAAGCAGAATTTTTAATTAATAAGTCAAAAAGATTCAAAAAAGATGGTCTCTGGGTAGGTACAAATCTGGGCCACTTTATTCTACCTGATGTTAAAGTTAAGCATGGAAGCCGGTTCTATTCTGGTTATAGAACAAAGGAAGATAGAAAGTTGCCAATTGAGCCATGGTTAAGATTTTTTGGATTTTGGATAGCAGAAGGATGGACTAGTAAAGGTAAAAACGGCGACTATAATGTTTGTCTATCTAATAAAGACAACTCTATTATTTCCAAAATGAAATATATTCTAGAAAGTTTTGGATACCAAGTTTATTGGAATCGGAAAACGATTACTCTTCGAGTTAGAGACTATCAACTTTATAGTTATTTAAAACAGTTTGGTGGAAGTGCTGATAAATTTATTCCGTTAGAAGTAAAATCTTTATCAAAGGAACTTTTAGAAATATTTTTTGAATATTATATTAAAGGGGATGGACATAAATATGGACGTAATGGAAAAGGTTTATCTGCAACTACCATTTCATTAAGACTAAGAGATGATCTACAAGAAATCGCACTTAAACTTGGGATGTCGGCTTATTATCGATTGCACAAGAAAAAAGGTACTGCCTTTAAAAATCCAGGATCAAATTATAAGAAGATATATTTGCAAAGTGCTGATTCTTGGGTAGTATATTTTATTAGAAAAAATATTCATACAGTGTTGCCCTCAACTATAAAAGAGTTTAAATATATAGAAAAATGGGTGGATTTTAAAGGAAAGGTATTTTGTGTAACAGTACCAAATCATGTAATCTATGTTAGGCGAAATGGTATTCCAGTTTGGTGTGGGAATTCAGATCCAGCCATGAATTGGCGGGTGAAAGAATTAGATCAAAGGTCAATTGTCTCTTTTTCTGATGCCCATTCTTTGCCAAATTTAGGCAGGGAGTCCACGGTAATTGCTCAAGATATAAACACAGGTTACGGTGGCCTTTTTGAAGCCCTCAAAGGGCAAAAAATAGCCGGCACGATTGAGTTTTACCCTGAGGAAGGTAAATATCATTACACTGGGCACAGAAATTGTAATGTTAAATATTCTCCTGAGGATACTAAAGCAAAAGGGACAATTTGCCCTATTTGCAAGAGGGGTTTAACTGTAGGTGTAATGGAGAGGGTAGAAGTTCTCGCTTCGCGAGGAAATGACAAATTACAAATTTCAAATGACAAAGGAATGATAAAAGCAGCGGCTTTTCCAGGTAGACCAGGGTATAAGATGTTGGTGCCCTTACTCCAAATAATAGCTGAAGCATTTAATACAGCACCAACTAGCCAAAAGGCTATAAATGAATACAAAAAGTTAGTATCCAGCTTAGGCAGTGAAATTAAGATTTTAACTAAAATTGATATCTCAGAGATTGCCAAAGTTTCCGGTGACAAGATAGCAGAAGGAGTAGCTAAGGTAAGAAAGGGGGATTTAGTGATAGATCCGGGTTATGATGGAGTATACGGAGTAGTAAAGATTTGGGATCATGGAAAAGTAAAAGTCCAAGAGAAGGGAACGATTGCACCTCAGCTAGGACTATTTGACTAGTGGTACAATGGATGGCACAAATGGATGATAACTTTTTGAAAGTAGCCAAACAAGCGGCAATAGAGGCAGGGGATTTCATCTTTAATCTTTTTGGTAAGACTCTTGAGTTAACTTTAAAGAATGGAGACAGCAGTAACCTGGTAACCAAAGCAGATCTTGGCGCAGAAGAGATAATTGTTAAATTAATAACAAAGCATTTTCCGGATCACAATATCATTGCCGAGGAAGGAGATAAAGTAAATAGAAACTCAAACTTTACATGGGTTATAGACCCATTGGATGGGAGTACCTCTTTTGCTTCAGGAATACCGAATTTTGCTGTTTCAATTGGACTTCTAAAGGATAGTAAGCTCTTTTTAGGAGTAATAAATTGGGTTTCAAGAAAGGAACTTTACTGGGCCCAGAAGGGTCATGGAGCATACTTAAATGGCAGGAAAATTTCAGTTAGAAAGACAAAAACAATAGAGGAGGGGGTATTCGGGTTTAGCGTTGGAACCAGAGAAAAAAGAGAGGGAAAGCTTAGATCCTACATTCTTCCGCTATTTAGTAAAATTCGTTATCCGTATATATTAGGTTCAATAGCGATAGATTTTAGTTTAACATCTCAGGGGGTATTGGACGCCGCTATCGGTCAGGGATGGAATTGGGATTTTGTGGCAGGGGCTGTCATTGTAAGGGAAGCTGGTGGTAAGGTAACTGACTTAGAAGGTAATGATCCTGATTGGACTAAGGAAAGATTAAGTATTGTTGCTTCTAGCGGGTTAATTCATGATGCTATTTTGGCAGTATTAAAGAAATAATGAAATTAATTGTTGGTTTGGGAAATCCAGGTTCAAAATATGAGCAAGTAAAGCATAATTTGGGTTTTAGGGTAGTGGACGAGTTCAGCGTAAAGTGTAAAGTGCAAAGTGCAAAGTGGGAATACGAAGAAAAATTCAAATCTGAAATTGTCAAATGTCAATTGTCAAATGTCAAATGTATTCTAGTTAAGCCTCAGACATATATGAATAATTCGGGTTTGGCAGTGAAGCTGCTTACTTCCTATTACAAAATATCTCCAACTGATATTATAGTTGTTCATGATGAGCTGGATTTACCTTTAGGAAAAATTAAAGTGAGAGTAGGCGGATCAGCAGCTGGCCATCATGGAGTTGAATCAATTATTGATTCTTTAGGAACTGATCAATTTGTCAGGGTACGCCTGGGTATTGGTAATGAAAAATCACATAGCGGGGAACATCAAAGAGTTTCTTTTGCAGCCGAAGAGTTTGTCCTGGAACAATTCTTGCCAACTGAAAAACCTGAGGTTAGTCAGATGGTTAAACAGGCAGCAGAAGACATAGTTTCACTCATTGACAAGAAGACTGCAGATTATTAAACTTTACTGACATGGAAAAGTCCCAGCCTTTCTTGAGCGTCCCTAATGCCATTATTTTAGGTTCAGTAATAATTGCTATCTCTATCTTAATGAGTGGGGGTATTATTAGAATAGGCTCGAAAGCTCCTACAGGAAATACTCAAGCAAATACAGTTGCGCCTTCTCCTGCTACACAACCTGCTCAGCAAACAGCTAGCCTTAGCCAAGTCAAAGATGCTTTTAATAAAAGTGCAATTAAATTTGGTGATGCCAATAAAAAATTGGTGGTAATAGAAGTAGCTGATCCCAGTTGTCCATTTTGCCATGTAGCTGCCGGTAAAAATCCGGAGTTGAATAAACAAATGGATTCCCGTTTTACCCTGGTTTCAGATGGAGGAAGCTATCTAGCACCAGTACCTGAGGTTAAGAAATTAGTAGATTCAGGTAAGGCAGCTTTTGCCTATGTTTATACCCCAGGCCATGGCAATGGTGAGATGGGGACAAAAGCCCTTTATTGTGCTTTTGAAAAGGGTAAATTCTGGCAGGTACATGATTTATTGATGACTAACACAGGATATGATCTTTTGAACGATCAGGTGAAAAATGACAAGAGCAAATCTCAAGAATTAGCTAATTTCCTCCAACCGGCTATTGATTCTGCCAGCATGAAACAGTGTTTGGATAGCGGCAAATACGATAGCAGATTAAAAGATGATATTGCTCTGGCTACAGGTATTGGTATTAGCGGAACACCAGGATTCTACTTTAATGAAAAAGCTTTTAAGGGAGCATATAATTACACAGATATGGAACAAACAGTGAAAACCGCTTTAGGTAACTAATTTATCACATAACTTTCAGCTTTCTTAAATTTCTGTTATATTATCCTAGTTTGAAATTAACATGAGCATTTTAGCTTACATTTTAATATTCACTTTTCTGGGCAGTGTTGTTTCCTTAATCGGAGGGGTATTGCTCTTACTTAAAGAAAAGTTTGCTATAAAAATATCCCACTTTCTCGCTTCTTTTGCTGCAGGAACTCTACTGGGAACTGCCTTTTTTGATCTTTTACCTGAAGCTCAAGAGGCAACAGCTGAAAGCGGGGTAAGTATTTTTCTCTGGACATTAATTGGAATCTTGATTTTTTTCCTACTTGAAAGATTTATTCATCATCATGATCATGGCACCAAGCCTGATGAGAAAAAATCAGTCATACCATTAATAGTAATTGGTGATACAGTCCATAATTTTATAGATGGGATAGCAGTAGCTGCTACTTTCTTAATAAGCATCCCGCTGGGAATTGTTACCTCTTTGGCTGTTGCTGCCCATGAGATTCCTCAAGAGATAGGGGATTTTGGCTTAATGTTACAGCAGGGTGTGGCAAGAAGGAGAGTACTGCTTATTAATTTCTATAGTACTTTAGCTGCTCTGGCTGGAGCAATTTTGACTTATACAGCCAAGGACTCAATTCAAAATTTGCTTCCTATAGTTATGT
>CAZYBP010000021.1:0-5333 GCA_964645555.1 uncultured Gammaproteobacteria bacterium | reverse complement strand
TTATCTATATTGCAGCTGCCAACTTAATACCTGAGATCCACAATATGGATAATAAAAAAGTTGCCTTTTGGGAAACAGTGCTGCTTGTTGGGGGTGTTGTTTTGATTTATTTTATAGTTTCACTTCTTGAGGGAAAGGTTTAATTTGGACGATCAAACAATTTTGGCAGTTGATGATAAAGGAGAGTTTTTGGAGTATATTCCAAAAACAGTTGGCCATACAGGGAAAGGAAAGAGGCATCTGGCTATAACTGTTTTGCTAATAAATAATAGGGGAGAAGTGCTCTTGCAAAGAAGGAAACATAAAGTGTTTGATGATATTTGGGATTTTACAGCCTCAACTCATCCGCTTCATAAAGCAAATGGTATAGATGAAACTTTGGAAGAGGCAACAATTAGGGCTTTAAAAGATGAATATGGAATAAATTACTCGAGAAAAGATTTAAAAAGGGTAGGAGTGTTTAATTACTTCGCTCAAATAGGACCTTATTGCGAGAATGAGCACGATTTTTTGTTAATTGGAGAATATAACGGAGAGGTTAAGCTGAATTCTAGGATAGCTTATGAATATAAATGGGTGAGTAAGCTGGATTTATTAAAAGATATGAAGTTCCATTCTCAAAAATATTCCCCCTGGTCGCAAGCAGGACTAAAAGTTTTAAAAAAAGAAGGATTCTTTGGTTAAAAAAGGTGTTTATCAGACAGCCTGGTACCTTCGCCTGGGGTGTTGACAATAACCTCTCTTACCTCTTCCATCTTTTTTAGCCTGTTGGTTAACTCTTTAACATTTTTTTGCTCAACAATAATATGTACATCTTGTCCGGTATTGATAGTAAAATATACTTCTAAACCCTCTTGTCTCCATTTTTGAACCAGCTTCATCATTAAAATAGTATTTGGCTGCCAATAAATTAAAGGAGGAGTTTGGGTAATCATGATGGCATGTAGTTCTAAAGCTTCAGACTCTAGTAGTTGACCAAAACTAGTAAAGTCTTTAGATTTAATTAACTCTTTTATTATTCTATTTTTTTCTGCCATATGAGCTTTTCTAGTTTGCATAAAGGGGCTGCTTTTGGCAGTTTGCTGGCCAATAGAAGTAGGAACATCTTTTTTGCTCTGAGAAACAATAGCCACCACATCTGCAATCTCCCAATAGCTGGGTTGGAAGATTTGAACAGCATAGGAAGTTTCAGAAGTATCTCCATCCAGCCATTCCACAATACCTGAAGGAATGGATCTACAAGCAGAACCAGAACCTTGTCTGGCTAAAATGGATAGATCTTTTTCTGATAAGTTTAGTCCTGCAGCTTTAGAAGCAGCTAGTGATAATGCAGCGAATCCTGCAGCAGAAGAGGAAAGTCCTGTACCAATTGGAAAATTGTTGCTGGAAACAACTTTTGCTTTTAAGTCTATTCCTGCCAAATTTCTGACTCTGTCTAAATGTTTAATTACTCTGGAATCTTCACCCGCTTCAATCTCACCATTTAACAATACTTGGTCTTGACCTAGTCCTTGCTGAAATTCCACTGTGGTAGTGGTTAGTAAGTTAGATAAACACATAGATATACTGCCATTTTCAGGAAGCCTTAAGACTTCATCTTTTTTACCCCAATATTTGGTAAAAGCTATATTTGATGGAGCAATTGCAGTGGCTTTTGCTATACTCATTTTTCTATCCTAACACCCGGGGCATTGACCTTAACATTAATCACTTTTCCTCCGGCTTTGTTAATAGCTCTTTTAACAGTTTGAACTTTGGCTGGGGAAGCTATAGCTATCATACAATCTCCTATACCTGCGCCTGAGAGTTTAGCTCCATATGCCCCAGCTTCCCGGGCCCCGTAAACCATATCTGCTAATTTTTTACCTTCCACCCCTAAACTTGCCAGTAAACCTTGATTTAAGTTCATTAGTTCCCCTAAGGTTTGATAATCTTCTTTCAGTAAAGCTTTCTTGGCTAGATCTACAAGATAACCTATCTGGCTGTAAATATTTTCTATGACATTTGGGTATTTTTTAGCCTTTTCAGCTACCTGTTTTACTAAGGTTACAGTGTCTGTTTTGATGCCTGAATAGCCAATAATTAAAGGAATACTTTTTAAATTTAATGGTTTGATGGTTTTGGAACCGGCTTTGGAATAATACAAAGTACCGCCATAGGTAGCTGCAGCTACATCAAATCCAGAACCAGTGCCTTGAATATCCAAAACCGTTTGAAAAGCTAGTTCAAAAATTTGTCTGTTGGATAGTTTATCATTAAAAAGTTCTGACAAAGCTTTTAGGGTACAAACAGTGGAGGCAGAGGAGGAACCAAATCCAAACAGGGGACTAAACTGAGAAGAAGTAGTAATTTTAACTCCTGTTTTTAAAGAATATTTTTTCTTAAAGTTTAGAGTAGCAATTTCTACAAACTTAGCACCTTTAGGGATGTCGCCTTTGCCAAGTTCAGATAAAGGTTTGCTGTAGCCTTCAATTCCAGCATCTTTAGCATTTAATTCAAATACGCTATTTTCTAGGATTTCTGCCTTTAGGGTTAATCTTTGATCAACGGCAGTAACCAGAGATGGTCTGTTGTAAACCACAGCATGTTCCCCTAAAAGCATTAATTTTCCCGGAGCAGACACTTTAATTTTTCTCATTTTTCTATTTTTATTCCCTCAACTCCCAGTTGGGTACTAAAACAGGGTAGATTATACGATCTAGCCACCTTTTCAGCAACTTTTTTATTTTTGTGATAACAAAGAAGTATGCCACTTGATTTAGTTTTTCCACCCGCACCACATATCTTGGCAGCACCACCAGCTTTTTCAATCTTTCTAATAATTCCTTTAACATAATTTGAGCAAACTCCCATTGTCTCTAGATTCTTTTCTCCTTGTTGAATAATCCTAATTAGCTCTTTTTCGTTAAATCCGTGTAGAGCAGGAAGTAATTCCCTGACTAATTTCTCCTGATCATCAAATAATTTTTTGAATTTTGAACTTTGAATTTTGAACTTTGAATTTACTATACCAACCATCTCTTTAGTGGTTTCCTGGGGTTTGCCGGTATTGATCAAAATAAAATTTTTAGCTAATTTGGATGAAATAGTAAACTGTAGCGGTTGAATAATTCTCAAATCAGCTGACTCTTTTCTAAACCAAACCAGTCCTCCAAATACAACTGTAGAATTATCTCCCCCTGAAGGATTACCATGAAAGACTTTTTCTGTTTCATAAGCTAAGTTATTAACTAAATCTAGATCCCAATTAATCTTTAGGAAAATAAGCAAAGCAGCAATATAGGCAGCTGATACAGCTGCAGAAGAGCCTAAACCGGAGCCAATAGGGATCTGGGAAGAAATAGACAATTGATAAGAAGGGATGGATTTGATCTTGAGGTGTTTTTTAACTACTCTCTCAACAATTTTTTGTATCTTTGCTGTTGTATCTTGATCAATAACTGTACCTGGAAGAGTATGATCGGTATTTGACTTAGATATCACTACATAAACTCTAAGATTTACTGCAGTAAGTATAGCTGGTTTGCCATAAACTACAGCATGTTCACCAAGAAGGTGAACCTTGCCAGGGGCAGAAACAATAATAGTAGAGTCTTTGCCCATTTAAATTGGTTTTACTTTAATACCGTATTCTATGACATCTTCACTTTTGGCTTTACCAATTTTTCTGATCACAACTTGTACTTTTTGATTGGGTTTTAAGTCTTTTTCGTCACAATCTACAATTTGTACAGGTAATTTTTCACCATTAAATTGAACAATCCCCACCAAATAGGGGACTTGGTTTTCAAAGCCTTGAGGGGCGACCAAAATTTTAGTCCACACCAAAAGCTTACCTGTTTTACCCAGGTAGTTTTTTAAAACTTTATGTTGTCTCCAAATTTGTACAGGACTACTCATGTTTGTAATATGTGTACTACTACCGTAGCTCCACTACCTCCAACATTATGCGTTAAGCCTACTTTAGCGTCTTTAACTTGTCTTTTCCCGGCATTACCCCTTAGCTGTTGGGTTATTTCTACAATTTGTTTTAAACCGGTGGCAGCTACCGGATGACCACAAGCTTTGAGTCCGCCGGAGGTATTAATGGGCAGCTTACCACCTAGTTTGGTAATGCCTTTGGCAATAAATTTTCCGCCCTCACCTTTTTTACAAAATCCTAAATCCTCCATGGCCATAATCTCTGCAATAGTAAAGCAATCATGTAATTCTGCTATATTAATGTCCGAAATTTCTACCCCAGCTTGTTTTAAGGCTGCCCTGGCAGCTTGTTTGGTAGCAGGAATTTCTACCAAAGACTCTCTTTCCGAGAGTCCTACAGTATCTGTGGCAACTGCTGAGCCTGTGATAAAAACCCCAACACCGTCATTTTCTGAAGATAACACAATAGCACCGGCACCATCGGTGATAGGTGAGGCATCAAAAAGAGATAAAGGTGCACAAATTTCAGGAGAGTTTAAAGCTTTTTCTTCAGTAATTTCAAAAGGAAACTGGGCTTTATCGTTTAAAGAAGCATGGTAATGGTTTTTGACTGAAACAGCGGCTAGGTGATTGCGTGTTGTGCCAAACTTTTGCATATGAGCTTTGGCCATTAAGGCATAGAGGCCCGGAAAAGTTAAACCTGCTTTTCTTTCTTGCTCTGATCCAGCACCCATTAAAGCAGAAGTAATTTCAGAAATTGTCACATCTGTCATTTTCTCTGCTCCTACAACCAAGACATTCTTATAAGTTCCCGAGAGGATTGATTGGATAGCCAAATGTACAGCTAAACCTCCTGAGGCACAAGCACCTTCTATCCTAAAGGAAGCTCCTTTGATATTTAGTTGGGAGGCTACAACAGCACCTAAATGATCCTGATTAGATAGTTTAGGATAGATCATATTGGCCACAAAAACCGCCTCAATATCTTTTACGGATAATCCTGAGTCATTGATTGCTTCTACGGCTGCCTCTTGAGCTAAATCAAGCAGAGACTTATCCCACAGCTCTCCGAATTTTGTTAAACTAATGCCTTTGACAAGTATCTTCATAGTAATAATCTCAAAACTCAAAACGCAAAACTTCAATCTGAAACTTAAATCTCAAAGCTTTTATAGTTTTAAGATTTAACATTTAGTTTTGACATTTGACATTTGAGCTTTGACATTTTATATCCTGTATTTTGTTAAAATATTTTTAGCAATTAATGAGTAATCTATATAAGTTTTATCTTTAATTTGTTTGGCCACAGTGTTTTTATTTAAGACTTGATGAGCTTTAATTTCTTTGGTTACCTCAAAAACAAAAGCATCAGAACCTGCTCCTGATCCATAAGAGCACATAAAAATTTTATC
>CAZYBP010000020.1:0-15218 GCA_964645555.1 uncultured Gammaproteobacteria bacterium | reverse complement strand
AATATTTACCCACTATGGCAATCTTGACACTTTTTTTACTGGAATCAATTTTCTCTACAAACTCTCTCCATTCTTTTAAACCCTGGCTGCCAGCAGGCAAGTCCTTTTCTTTTCTACTTAGTCCCATTTTTTGCAATAATCTATCTGTTAAGTTTTGATCAGCAAAACCTAATGGCACTTTATAAATACTGTCTACATCTGGCGCAGAAATAATATCTTGCGGCTCCAAACCTGTTGCAATCGAGAGTTTTTTAACTCTTGATTGATCCAAAGCCCTTGAGGCACGGGCTAGTAACACATCCGGTTGAATACCTGCTGCGTTCAAATCCCGGACAGACATCTGAGCAGGTTTGGATTTCATTTCACCAATTGAAGCAGGAACTGGCAGATAGCTAATATGTATATGGAAAACATCATCCGGATTTTTTAACTTCATCAACCTGTTTGCTTCTAAAAAGAGGATGTTTTGATATTCACCGGTCGTACCACCAATTTCAATTAAAACAATGTCTGCATTTTTGCTTCTACCTGCTAATTTGATTCTGTTAACAATTTCTTCTGTAACATAAGTCACTACGTCTACACATTCACCGTCATATTCCAAATTTCTTTCTCTTTGAATAACTGACAGATAAATAGAACCTTGTGTTGCAATACTTGTTTTATTTAAATTGTCATTCAAAAATCTTTCATAGTGACCTAAATCCTGATCTGTTTCTGTACCATCATCCAATACAAACACTTCACCATGTTCAATTGGATTCATGGTCCCTGCATCCACATTTAAGTAAGGATCCATTTTGATAGGAACAACTTTATAACCTGCAGATTTTAAAAGGAGAGCAATCGAAGAGGTAGCAATCCCCTTACCTAAACCACTTATTACACCGCCACTAACAAAAATATACTTCATATACTTTGGGGGTTCCGTCTTAAGCAGAGGATCTTTTGAGGCCCTCAACATAATACTAAAATGGAGGGTACTTTGCAAGTACCTGTGTACGGTTACAAGCTTCAGGTTACAGTAGAGCTGTCGCCTGTTGTCTGTTCACTATTGTCTCCTTTAGGTTTAGTCCAACTGGCAAATTTGCAGCCGGGCCAGTTTTTGCAGCCATAAAAGGTTTTACCGCGGCGTGTTTTTCTAACAACAATATCCCCCGAGTCCTCGGGGCATTTGGCATTAACTTTTTCTTCCAAGCTTTCTGTATGCTTACACTCAGGAAAACCTGAGCAAGCTAAGAATTTACCAAATCTGCCGATTCTAACTACTAAATCCTTACCACAATCAGGACACTTTTTACCAGCCAATTCAACTTCCATCTTCACTTTCTCCGCCACTTGAGCAGTTTCCTCAAGCTTTTTTTCAAAGGGCCGGTAAAATTCTCTGATTGTTGGCTGCCACTCTCTTTCTCCTCTGGCTATTTCATCCAACTCATCCTCCATTTGGGCTGTAAATGTGAAGTCAAAGACATCAGGAAAATATTCCACTAAAAAATCACAAACTGTTATACCAAGTTTAGTGGGAATAAATTTCCGTTCTTGTTTTTCTACATAAAATCTTTCCTGAATCGTGGATAAAATAGGAGCATAGGTTGAAGGCCTACCTATGCCTAACTCTTCCAATTTTTTAATCAATGAGGCTTCATTATAGCGGGGTAAGGCTTCTGTAAAATGCTGATTAGGTAAAAGTTTGATTAAATTAAGCAATTCTTTTTCTTTTAATTTCGGCAATCTTTGTTGTTGCTGCTCTTTTGAATCTTCTGACTGCTCACTTTTTTCATATAATTTTAACCAGCCTTCAAATTTAATCACGCTGCCTGTAGCACGTAGTAAATAGTTGTTAGCTGATATGTCTATAGTAGTCTGTTCCATTACGGCTTCACTCATCTGGCAAGCCAAAAATCTTTTCCAAATCAGCTCATACAATCTAATATGATCCCTATTTAACCCATCCTGTTGTTTAATATCTGAAGACTGATGTTTGATGTCTGTTACCCTGATGGCCTCATGCGCTTCCTGGGCATTTTTTGACTTAGACTTATATACTCTAGCTACACTGGGCAAATAAGACTTACCTATAAGGTTTTCAATATAACTTCTGGCTTGACTAACCGCCTGGGAGGACAAATTCACAGAATCTGTTCTCATATAGGTAATAAATCCCCGCTCATATAAAGCTTGTGCTATCATCATGGTTTTTTTGGCAGACATTCCCAGTCTTTGAGCGGAGGCTTGTTGTAAAGTTGAGGTAGTGAAAGGAGGGTAAGGGAACCTGCGGACTTCTCTTTGAGTGATTTTGGCCACTTCCATTTTAGCCTTTTCAAGATTAGCTACGTGTCCATCTGCTTCTTCCTTATTTTTAATAATTATTTTTTTGCCGTCTTTTTCTATTAAAGCAGCAACAAACTGTGAATCTTTGTGATCTGCTGATTCTAACTCTGCTTCGATGATCCAATACTCCTCCGGCTTAAAAGCTAATACTTCCTTTTCTCTGTCAACAATCAGCCTCAAGGCCACAGATTGTACCCTCCCTGCTGATAAACCCTTTTTCACTTTTTGCCAAAGCAGAGGGGAAAGCTTATACCCTACTAATCTATCCAGTACCCGTCTTGCCTGTTGTGCATCAACTAATTTAAGATTGATTTCCCGGGGATTTTTAAATGCTTCTTTAATAGCTTCCTCTGTAATTTCATGAAATACAACCCGTTTAATACCAGCGGTATTACCTAATAGTTCTGATAAATGCCACGCAATTGCTTCACCTTCTCTGTCGGGGTCTGTGGCCAGCCAAAGCGATTTAACCCCGGATGCTGCTTTTTTTAATTCATTAACCCTTTTCCGCTTATCACGCGGGATGATATATTGCGGCTCGAAATTTTTCTCTATATCTACTCCAAACTCACTCTTTGGCAAATCTCTAAGATGACCCATCGAAGCCTCTACCTGGTATTCATCTCCAAGGAAGCGTCCTAAACTTTTTGCCTTAGTCGGTGACTCAACAATTACAAGATTATTCATTATATTTAATGTGGGGTAATTGTATATTGCTTGTCAATACTTCAATCGAAATCAGAATCTAAAACTTTGGGGTCGACTTTTTCTAGTTCCAACTTTAAATCTGTAGTTTTATCAAACTGGAAAGTTTTTGGTGCAGCCGGAGTTGCAAGCGGGACGGGAGTTTGTTTAGTCTGCAATCTTCCCAAATTTACCGGACTAATTAGATTCGTTTTCTCTTTAAAAACCATGACAAAAAGTGCAATTGCTAAAATTGTCACAATTAGAAAAAGAAAAGTTTTCCTAGTCATTGTTTAACACCTCACCTACTGCTGTTTTTGCTCTTAAAATTTTCCCTTTAAGCGTTTCTAAGCTAGCCCGTAATTCACTTTTAGAAGAATACTTCTGAGCTTTTTGAAAAGCTACTGCCTCAGCAGCATATGTCACCCAATAATCAGCATTTTCAATTGGGGTATCCACTCCTCCAAAAGCTACTCTGGTTTCTGAAATACCCTCTCTGCTTCTCACTTCCTCCATAATTGCTGCCAACTTCAAAACATCTTGTTCAAACCTATCACAAACCTTCTGATTAACCTGATCTAAACTAGAAGTTGCAAAAACTATAGTTGGTATAAAAACTGCCAATAGACCAAGAAGCAGAACTAATTTCTTCATAACTTAACCTAAAAGCTCTACTCCTGCCTGGAAGGTTTGTCCTTTTATCAGTTGATTTTGTAAAATTAATTTGGAAAATTTAGCTTCTAAGGTATCCTGCATTAATCTTCTTAAAGGCCTTGCCCCCAATACCGGGTCAAATCCTCTCCTAGCCAATTCTGTAATTAAATCAGGATTAAAATCCACTAAATACCCTTTAACTTTTAACTGATTTTGTAACTTATCAAGTTTCAGCTTCACAATTTTTTCCAAATCTGTTTGAGAAAGGGGTTTAAAAATAACTACATCATCAAATCTATTAACAAGCTCAGGCTTGAAAACTTTTAACAGCTCGTCATTAACCTGCCTGTCTATAACTTCCATACCCTTTCCTTGCTGTAACCCTTGAGCAATAAGTAATGATCCTGCATTAGAAGTAGCAATAATAATGGTGTTTTCAAAACTAATTGTTCTGCCTGCACCATCTGTTAATCTTCCGTCATCCAAAACCTGCAAAAATAAAGTCAGGATTTTGTCATTAGCCTTCTCAAATTCATCAAGTAATAAAAGAGCATATGGCCTATTTCTGACACTTTCAGTCAACAATCCGCCTTCGCCTTGACCGCCAATCAGACGGACTACTGATTCAGGGTTTTGGTATTCAGACATATCAAACCTAATAAAAGCCCCTTCTGTTTTGAAGTAGGTAGCAGCCAGAGCTTTAGCCAGTTCAGTTTTACCCACTCCGGTTGGACCAACAAATAGAAACGAACCAATTGGTCTACCTTCTTCATTTAAACCGGTAGCAGCCCGTCTTAAAGTATCTGCTACACTTTTAACCGCCTCTTCTTGGTCAACCAATCTCAAGTGCAGTTCCTCCTCTAAATTAAGTAATTTATTTTTATCCACAGCAGCAACGTCCATTAAAGGTACTTTGACTCTGGAAGAAATTACTCTTTTTACTACTTTTTTAGTCACCCAACCATTAACTGATTCTGTTAGGCTTTCTTTCAAAATCGAGATAGCACTGTCAGGTAATACTCTTTCCCGTATAAATTTAGCTGATAGTTCAATGGCAGCAGTCATAGCTACAAAGGTCACTTTCACCTTATTCTTTCTCTCTGCTTCAATGGCACGGTACTCCAAAATATTTAATGTGTCCAAAGCTGTAGCCGGTTCCAGTTCCACTTTTCTAAAAATGCGGGCAAAAGAGCCGTTTTTTTCCAGAATATGCGAATAACTGTCAGATTCTGTTGTACCGATAAATTGAAAATTGTCTTCTTCTAAATATGGTTGCATTAAGGAGTAAAGATTAAAAGAACTACCTACTTCACCCATACCCAGCTCATGAATTTCTTCAATCACAATAATTACATTTTGGGCAAAAGAGACTTCTTCAAATATGGCTTTTACCCTCTCTGCTAACTCCCCTTGAGTCTTGACGCCGGATAGAAGTTTAGTCAAATCTAGTAATACTAATCTCTTAGTAGCCAAGCTTGCCGGGGCATCACCGGCCACTATTTGTCTGGCCATATGTTTAATTAAGGCTGTTTTACCGCTGCCCGGCGGACCCACTAAGATTACGTTTCTACCGCTCGCTTGAGAGAGAATATTAACAACATCCGTAATAATTCCCTTTTCTCTGATCATTTCAGGAAAACCTTCCTTGGCTGCTTTCCTGGTTAAATCCTCCCCATATAAATCCAAAGTGGGAGTAGGCACCCCTAACCAACCCCTATTGACACCTTTTAGATGATGAATTGTAAAATCATCATCCCAAACATAGACTCTTCTCCAAATTTGCCTTTTCTTTTGTAAAAAGTCTAGAACTTGCTCAAAGTCCGAAAGTTTCAGATCAACCTTTAGTAATAAATCGTCAATACCAGGAATTGATTCCAAGGCAGCCACAAAAAAATGCTGAGGTTCAATATATTGACTACCGTAATTTTTGGCTAACTTAAAAGCCTTTTGGCCTGTTTCCTCAATATTTGTAATTTGCCAGTTAAAAAAATAGTCAGGCTGTAACTCTAGGTTGGAAAGTAAATCCAATACCTGCCGATCTTTCAATAAATTAACAAAGTTTATCTTTTCTTTTGTAATAGTCGAGGCAAGCCAAAAATCTAAGATAGATCCTTTAATTTGCCAGACTTTTTTATGAGGATGGGTAGTTGTATGGATTAAAAATAATCCTAACCCGGCTGAAAATAGACCGGCACTGATTAAATGTGGAGTATTTAAAACAGCCAGAATAGGTAACCCAAACCAATAAACAGCAATTCCTAGTAAGGCTATCGAGGATAAAGTAAAAGCAAAAAGACCCATCAAAATTCGGCTAAATCTAAATAGAAAGCTCAAAACTAAACCTACAATAGTTGAATCATGAAATAAAGGAGTAAAGAGTAACTTTATCATTAACCCTACTGCCAAATCTTCTTCCACAAAAAGCATCAAATTCTTCCAAGATCGAATAAAAAATGCCGATCCTTCAAGATACCAAAATTCTATAAAATGGAGTGGTATTAGTAAATATTTCATTTGATTATTGGGCTCTAATCAGATTCCCTTCTGAATCAAGTTCAACAAAATGCTGAACTCGACCCTCTCTATAACTCAGACATTGGTTTTGAGGTAAATCATCTATACTTTGGCGGGGATTATGAGCAATATCTGCTACCCAATTAGGCATTAACGCTTCGGATAAACAGGGTCCCTGGGAAAAGTCCCGGCCTCGTTCTTTCTCTTGGCTGTATAGGAATTTAGCTTGATTGACAGCAGTATCTATCTCATTTTTGGAAACAGATTTGTTAGACAGACTACTATTCAGAAAATAAGTTACCAGTGCAGTTAAAGAAACAGTTGTTAATGATAGTACAAACAACCACGTTTTGGGCATACTTTGATTATCTCATATTAGAACAATAACTTCCGCCTCCCAAATTTTGTACTAAACCGGAGATTTCCATTTTTAATAAAAGAGCAGAAATTTTAGCAGCAGTAAGGTTTAGACTTCGGCCAATTTCATCCATATGCATTATCTCATTTTCTAATACTTTCAAAATTTGTTTCTCTTCATCGGAAATATTTTGGGTGTTTTGCTTATTTTTAGCTTTCAGCATTTGATTTGAATCTATACCCAACTGTTCCAGAACATCTTTGGGATCAAAAACCGGTATAGCTCCTTGTTTGATTAAATTAATTGGTCCTTTAGATAAATAAGAGGTAACCGGACCCGGCACTGCAAAAACTTCACGTCCCTGCTCTAAGGCTAACCTGGCAGTAATCAGGGAACCACTGTTTTCGGCCGCCTCGATTACCAAGGTTGCTAGAGACAATCCTGAAATAATTCTATTTCTTGACGGGAAATTACCTGGAAAGACTTGGTAATCCGGTGGAAACTCCGAAATTAAAATACCGGCCCCATCTGCTATTTTTTGCGCCAAACCAATATTTTGCGGCGGGAAAATATTATTTAAGCCTGCCCCCAAAACAGCAATTGTTTGACCATTATTGTTTACGGCTGCCCAGTGGGCATAACTATCTACACCCCGTGCGAGTCCTGAAACAATAGTTAAACCGGCTAAGGTCAAAGTTTTGGTGAACTGTTCAGTCACTACCTTCCCATAGCCGGTGATTTTTCGAGTCCCTACAATAGCCAAAGATTTAGTATCTAAAACATTAATATCACCTTTGTAGTATAAAACCGGAGGCGGGTCATAAATTTGGGATAATAGCTTTGGGTAATTATCATCTGAAATTGTTATCCAACCTATGTTGGCATCTTTAATTGACTTTGCAAAGGTAACAGGTTCTAACTTTTTACGCGTTTGAAGTAGTAATTCTACAACGTTTTTGGGGATGCCTATTTTGCTAAATTCCGAACTTTCCGCTTCCCAGGCCAGTTTAGGATCCTTAAAATAATCCAAAATAGCCTTTAATCTAATTGGTCCCAGGCCATCTATAGAATGAAGAGCAAGCAAATAAGCAGTATTGTCCATCATATTTGATTAAGACTTTTCTTTATTTTTCTGGTTTTTAAAAAACCACTGGTAGATACCATATATCCAGCTAATGGAATATATAAGAGAAACTAAAAATACTCCCCATTGATGATTTAAATAAGAAGTAATAAACCAAAATGGTTGAGCTAAAAGCCCTGCCACAAATCCCCACTTATTTTTTTTAGCAACCAAGACAATGGAGGCAGTACCTAATAGGGTAATGACTACCTGTGAAACAGTATCCCACATATTTTTAGTATATTACTCTCCCAAAGTTTTTGCAGAGTCTGTTGCTGGTGTGTAAATATCCTGAATTAGTTTATTTTTATCAGGAGAAAAAAACCAACGGTAAGCTTCTTTGGCAATGGGGGCAGCAATGCTTGAACCTTCCCCTCCTGCCTCAACCAATACTGTTAAAACAATCTTTGGCTCATCAGCCGGGGCAAAGGAAGTATACCAAGCATGTGTCCTGTCTTTACTGTCACCAAATTCAGCTGTACCGGTTTTTCCGGCAGTTGTTATAGGAAAGGTGAAAAATGGCCAAGCTGTTCCACCCTCTTTAGGCACCAACTTTAATCCTTCTTTCACCAGTTTAACTACCTCTTGGGAGATAACCTTGGAAATTAAAATTTTTGGCTTAAACTCATAAGTAGTATCGTCTACACTACCGGCTTTTAAAACAAGTTGGGGTTGGTACAAAGTACCATTGGCCGCAATAAAAGAAGTAATCCCTAAAACTTGTAACGGAGTTGCCAACACAAATCCTTGACCAATAGCCATATGCAAAGTATCACCTGGATACCAACCCTGATTAAAGGTTTTTCTTTTCCAGGCATCATTTGGTATCAAGCCTGTTGCTTCACCAGGCAAATCCAAATCTAATTTCCCTCCCATTTTCAATTTCTTGGCCCATTGCTCCAAAGCATCTTCCCCAACTATCCTGCCCAGCTGATAGAAATAACTATCATTTGATCTTTGAAGGGCCTTGTTTAAATTAACTAATCCTTCTGTCTTACCGTACTGGTTAAAATACCAATTAGTAAACTTATAAGAACCTAAATAAGTTACCCCATTATCTTCAAATACAGTCTCCGGCTTAATCTTGCCCGACACTAACCCTGCCAAAGAAGAGATGATTTTGAAAGTTGAACCAGGAGGATAAGTACCGGCAATTACCCTGTTTAAAAGAGGTGAGAACTCTTGAGAAAAAATACTGGCAATTGCATTGTCGTCTATATTTTGAGTGATGATATTTGGATCAAAAGAGGGAGAAGATATTAGCGCCAAAACTTGCCCATTACCCGGATCCATGGCCACCGCTGCCCCACAGCAACTAGATACTTTACTAAGAGCTTGTGTGAGTTGTTCATAGAGCTTATTTTGCAAGTCAGCATCTACAGTTAGAGTTATATTCTGGCCTGGAATTGCAGCCACCTGTCTTAAAGTTCGAAGCTTTCTGCCGGATGAATCGACCTCAATAATCTCTCCCCCGTCTACTCCGCGCAAAAGTTTTTCATAAGTTGCCTCAATGCCTGATTGCCCGACTCTGTCTCCTGGCCGATAATTTTTGAACTCAGTTTTTTTTAATTGGGTATCGGAAATTTCTCCTACATACCCAACAACATGTGCTAATTTTTCTCCCAACAGATAAGAACGGACATTATCAACTTCCAATCCGGCTACACGGGGATCATTTTTTACCTCCATCTCTAAAGCCTCTTCCCGGCTTATTAATCTTATTTTTTTGCTCTGAGAATCTAACAATCTGAAGGCAGGTGAATTAGCAGCCAGGATTTTACCATTTCTGTCAAAAATCACACCTCTGGGAGCATGTATTACCTTAATTTGGATACGGTTACCATCCGCTAATTCTCTGCTCACTTTTCCTTCTACAATCTGTAGATGAAATAAACGTACAAATAATATGAAAAATAACAATAAACAAATAACTTGAAAGCTTACAATTCTCCAGGGGCTTTTGCTAAAACGGCTGCCAAAACTTGCATCGAAATTGGGTAGTAAAGAATCTGTCCATTCAGTTTCCCTTTTTTTGGTAAAATGGCCAATTTTACTGGTAACCTTGCCTACTTCATCCACAAAGCCTGGGCCTAAATTGCGTTTTTTCCTCATGGATTATATTTTTAGTTTGATGTCTTTATAAACAATGAACCTTTCTTCCCAAAGCCTAACTATATAAAAAATAGGCAGTGCTGCTAAGCCCTCCCAGAGAACTTTAGGAAAAAGTTGCGGAGTTTGCTGTAAAAACAGTGAGCTAATAAGTTGATATGCACTGAGTAATATTAAGCTTAAGGGACATATCAGTAGTGAATTACCAGCCAGCCTTGATTTAGACAAAGTTTGAGTTATTTGAATAATAAATAAATAGATTAAGCTATTTAATCCTAGAGGAATCAGGTTTAAATGAGAATCGAGCAGTCCAAAACTAAAGGCTAAAAATAAATTAGCCTGGTCTAGTTTGATAAAACTTCTACAAATTAAAATAATCAGGACTAAATCTATAGGTAAGATTGTAGATTGTAATAAAGATGCAATTATTAAAACAATAATTAAAGTCTTCATTCTTCCTTTATCACATACACCAATTCCAAATCTCTAATATCAAAATTGGCAGCAATTTTAGCTTGTTTAAAAACTTGAGATCTCTGCTCCAATACCTTAACCACTCTGCCCAAAATCAAACCCCGGGGCAAAAATCCTTCCGTACCTTCCGAATAAACCAAATCCCCTTCTTCGATTTTCTCCTCATGTAAGATCTTATCAAGTAATATATCTGCCCCAAATTGTCCAAGTAATACTCCCTTAGCTTTACCCGAAAGACTTTGAGAAAATGCAGCCACCTTGGAATCAGGATCAGTTAAAAGTTGTATATTAGCCGATCTTTCCCCTACTTGAACAATTTTTCCTATAAAATTATCGTTATAAACTACCGCCTCACCTATTTTCACTCCCGCAGTTGAACCCTGGTCAATTTTTAAATATCTATTAATTCCAACCGGGCGGGCGGGTAATAAATTATAGTTTGCAGTAGACAAATATTGCTGTTGAGTCACCTGACTCTGCGCTTCAGCCAGGTTTTCTCTGAGTCTGGCGTTTTCAGATAAAAGTTGGCCTATTTGTCCCTTTAGTGCTTTATTCTCCTGAGATGCAGAGCGCAAGGCTACTAGAAAATATAATTGTCTGCCAACATTTTTCTCGGTTTGGAAAAGTCCAAGAGATATTGGATTGGTGACAAAAGATAACATAGACTTAGGCAGACTTAATAAATTCAGTAAATCCGTAGCTAAAATTATAAGGGTCAAAATAATTAAAATAATGAAGAGTTTGAGGTTAGGAAAAACTTGATCCATCGCCGAAACAATATAGCACAATAATTCCAAATTTGTCACGCCAAAGTTAAGTTTTCTGATACACTAATACCATGATTTTAAATAAAGAAAGACAAGGAGAAACTTTTATTTTTGCAGGTGCTGTACTTTGGGGATTATTTCCCGTAATAACTGTTTTGTCATACAATCAATTATCACCTCTTCTCTCATTAGGAGGAAGTACTTTATTTTCATCAATCTTTTTTGCACTTTTATTATCACTGAAAAAACAATGGCATCAAATAAAAAACCTTTCTGCTCTCAAATATATATTACTTGTAACGCTTTTTTCCGGTATTTTATATTATCTATTTTATTTTTTTGCTCTAAGGTATGCCAATGCAGGAAATGTCAGTATTATTGCTTTAACAGAGATCTTTTTTAGCTATTTACTATTTCATTTTTTCAAAAAAGATCCTTTGCCTATCTGGCATATCAGCGGGGCTATTTTGATGATAATTGGGGCTATTATAGTAATTTATCCCAACATAAAAGAATTCCGTGGCGGAGAAGTTTTAATGTTAATGGGAGCAACTATTGCTCCCTTTGGTAACTTCTTCCAACAAAAAGCCCGAAAAATGGTTAGTAGCGAGATGATAATGTTTATTCGAAGTTTACTGACTACAATGTTTGTTTTATTGACGGCATTTGTACTCAAAAATAGTTTTTCTGTACCTAATTTGAGAGATTCACTAACCTTTCTAATAATTAATGGTGTTTTTTTATTGGGTTTTTCAAAAATCATGTGGATTGAGGGAATACATAGAATTAGTGTAACCAAATCAAATGCCTTAAGTAGTATTTCACCCCTTTTAACTCTCTTTTTTGCCTGGATTCTTCTACAACATCCGCCAACATTTTGGCAGTTATTTTCCTTTATTCCAATGTTTTTTGGCGTAATATTTTTAGGTATAACAAAAAAATCTTAATTAATCCATAAAAACCAGGTCTTTATCTAATCCTATGTGCAACTGAAGGGGAAGCGGCAGCCGCAGAAATCTCTTCTTTAATTCTTTTTGGTAACATTTTAGTAGTGTCTTTTAGAAATCTTGTGGCGTTGACAATTTCTATTAAAACCGGTTCCTTTTTTTCACTGTAATGCACGATTATATCGCCAGTTTGCCTAGCATATTTGTAGGGGGTACTTGAAATCCTCAAACTTAATAAATCAGCCTCTTTGTCGTACTTTGCTTTCATACCTTCCTTTCTCTGCTGGATAGAATGTTATGATTCTAATTATACCATTCTCCACCTTCCAGATAACAGCCAAAGAAAGATTTTCACTTAATTTACTAATACTCCTATGAGGATTTAATGCTTTATCTTCTACAAGAGGTTGCTTGATAACTTCAAGAATTTTCTTTCTATCAATTTTTATCATCTTGGCTTCTTTAGTCTGAAGCTTCTGTTTTGCATGAAGAGTTAATTTAATCCTCATGAATTTATAATACTATGTCTATGTTCTTTGACAAAAGTAACGTAAAAAGGTATATTGATATGAATTTATGGCCTCATTTTTAAACAAGCTAAAGCTCAAATGGAATGAGGGCAAATTTGTCTGTATAGGACTGGACTGTGCAGTTGGTAAACTTCCCCAAGATTTAAATCAGTTTAATTTTAATAAACAAATTATAGACCAAACAGCCAAATTAGTCTGTGCATATAAAATCAATAGTGCTTTTTATGAAGCTGAAGGTCTAGCTGGATGGCAAGCCTTGGAACAAACCATAAGTTACCTTCGTCAAACTTATCCGGATATTGCTACTATTTTAGATGCCAAAAGAGGAGACACCGACAATACAAACCAAGCCTACACTAAGTCTATCTTTGATAATCTCGGTTTTGATGCTGTCACAGTTAATCCTTATTTAGGGCAAGAAGCTCTTGAACCATTTTTAAAATATCAAGATAAAGGCATAATTATTTTAGTTAAAACCTCAAATCCGGGTGCCGGAGAATTTCAGGACTTAGAAGTTAATGGAAAACCACTTTACCAAATTGTTGCCAAGCATGTTGTGCAAAATTGGAACGAAAAAGGAAACTGCGGTGTAGTTGTCGGGGCAACTTACCCAGAGGATTTAAAAAAAGTCAGGGAAATTGTGGGTGATTTGCCAATTTTAATTCCCGGGGTAGGAAGTCAAAACGGAGATCTTTTGAAAACTTTAATAAACGGCCTGGACAGCAACAAACAAGGGTTGATTATTTCTTCTTCAAGAGCAATTATTTTTGCCCAAGACCCAAGACAGGCTTGTGAGGATTTACATTTACAAATTCAGAAAGTGTTACAAAATGTCTAGTCTAACAGAGTCACAACAGGAACTGGCAGACATGTTGTTAAACACTAAAATTGAAGCCAAGGTTATTCGCCGCCTACAGAAAACCGATGGATCATATTATTTAGAGGAAGCTTCCAGACCTACTAGTCCTATTGATTTTGCCCAAGATGGTGAGTTTGCTTTAAAAGTACACGAGGCCAAACCAGAAGCTCCGCTTTCACCTATATATGTAAATTTAAGGAATTTACCAGATGAGTTATTGCTAAAAGTGGCTCAAGTTTTAGCAGAGGTTAAATTAGAATCGCCTCAAGATTATTGCACAGGAGTGCCTAAGGCAGCGGTTATTATTGCTAAGAAATTTGCCGAAGTTTCCAAGATTCCTTTCATGGATGTTTTTGATAAAACTGGGCAAAACACTCATAGAAAAATTGTTATCAAGGAAAACGTTAAACCAGAGCCAAATACTAAACTCTTGGTAATCGATGATGTCATAGCTCATGGCAAATCTAAGCTGGAAGCCTTGGCAGCTGCTAAACAAGCAGGCTTTTATGTAAATATGATGGTCTTAATTGACAGAGAACAAGGCGGCATGGAGCAAATCGAGAAAGAAAATTGCAGGGTTTATGCAGCCATGAAACTAACTGATATTTTAGATCATTACTTAGAAGAAAATATGATCACACAAAACCAATATGATAAAACTGTTAAATATCTGGACCAGTCGAAAATTTAGATGACTAAAATCATTACACTGCCGGGATTAATTGATACACACGTACACTTCAGAGAACCCGGTGCTACCCAAAAGGAAGACTTTGAAACTGGCACCAAAGCAGCCATTGCCGGAGGCTATACTACAGTTTTAGATATGCCCAATAATCCTGAGCCAACAGTCACTGTAGAAGCATTAGAGAAAAAAATCCAATTAACAAAATCCAGAATTTATGCTGATGTAGGCTTTCATTTTGGCGCTACTGCAGATTCTCCTGTTTACTTTACAAAAGTAGAAAATAAAGTCTTTGGATTAAAGATTTACTTAAATCACACAACAGGTACGCTACTACAACAAGATCCTCAAGTTCTAGAAACGATTTTTTCCTCCTGGCCAAAAGATAAAGTATTAATGGTCCATGCAGAAGGTGATACTTTACAAAAAGCCATAGAACTTGCAAGAAAAAATGGCAACAAATTACATGCTTGCCATATCAGTCAAGCAAATGAAGTAGAGTTTATAAGGCAGGCTAAAAAGGAGGGATTAAATATAAGTTGTGAAGTATCCTGTCATCATTTATTCTTAACAGAAGAAGATGCAAAAAGGTTAGGACCATTCGGTACAATGAGACCTCCTCTAGGAACAAAAAAAGATCAGGAAGCGCTTTGGCAAGCAATCAACGATGGCACAATAGATACTATCGCTTCAGATCATGCTCCTCACACCAAAGAGGAAAAATTAAACACCTCTCCACCTCCAAACGGTGTTCCGGGATTAGAAACTACACTTCCATTACTTTTAACAGCAATGAATGAAGGCAAACTAACCATAGAAAGATTAATTGAATTGACCAATATTAACCCCCGAAGAATCTTCAACATCCCAGAACAAACTGACAGTTTTGTAGAAGTTGATACGGACAAATCTTATGTTATTGACCCTAAAAATCTTTACACCAAATGCGCCTGGACACCATTTGAAGGAATACAAGTTAGGGGTAAAATCAAAAAGGTGGTTTTAAAGGGCAAATTAGTGTATGATAATGGGCAAGTTTTAGAACCACCACAAGGTGAGATAATATACCCTAAAACATGAGTGCAAACCTACCAGATCCAAAAGAATTTGTAGATCCTAACCAACCCACTCTTATTTATGAAATTGAAAAAAGCTGGGAAGAAGTAATATCTAAACCTCCTGT
>CAZYBP010000019.1:0-16030 GCA_964645555.1 uncultured Gammaproteobacteria bacterium | reverse complement strand
TATTTAGCTGCAAGATCGATATCTGCTAAAATAAAAATATGGTAAAAAATATCTTTTCCCTTTTATATTCAAGACAGTCCTCAATTCTATCCGGGGCTTTTATTATTATGACTACGGTTATTTTGTCTAAAGTTTTGGGTTTGATACGTGATAGGTTGCTGGCTCATCTTTTTTCTCCTGATAAAACGGAAATATTTTTTGCTGCCTTCAGACTCCCTGATTTAATTTTCCAGCTTTTAATCCTTGGTGCGTTGTCGGTTGCCTTTATTCCTGTTTTTACAGAGTATCTGCAGGATAAAGGTAAAGAAGACGCTTTTGAGATGGCTCGCTCAGTTTTAAATATTGCTCTGTTAATCTTTATCTTTGTGACCGTATTTATCTATATTTTTGCCGCTCCCTTGACTGCCTTTTTAATCGTGCCCGGATTCACGCCAATCAGGCAGGCACAGGTAGTAGATTTGACAAGGATTATCTTACTGGGAGAAGTAATTTTAACAGCCGGTTCTTTTTTCATTGGTATCTTACAGTCTTTCCAAAGATTTATTATTCCTGCTTTTGCCTCGGTCTTTTATAATCTGGGAATAATTTTGGGAATAGTCTTTTTCTATAAAACATTTGGTATTAGAGGGGCAGCAATTGGGGTTATAATCGGAGCTATTTTGCATACTGCCATTCAGCTGCCATTAATTTTTTCCATGGGTTTTAAGTTTAAGTTTCCTGTTAAATTATTTCACCCCGGAGTAAAAGAGATTATCAGACTGATGAGCGTGAGGACTTTGGGTTTGGCCGCAGAACAGATTAATGAAACAGTAGGAATAGCTTTGGCTTCTTTGTCTGCCATAGGTTCTGTAACCTATCTAACATTTGCCCAACACTTGCAGGTTGTACCGATTGGTCTATTTGGCGCTACCTTAGCGCAAGCTGCCTTACCAGTACTTTCAGCAGAAAGAGCCAGAGGCAAAATAGATGAGTTTAAAGTTACCCTTTTGACCACCATGCACCAAATTCTTTTTTTAGCTTTGCCTGCGGCAGCCATTTTGATTGTGATCAGAATTCCGGTAGTTAGATTAATTTTCGGAGCCAGCCAGTTCGACTGGAAAGCTACTGTTTTAACCGGAGCCACATTGGCCTTTTTGGCTATCGGACTGGCAGCTCAATCCATCTCCCTTCTTTTTGTCAGGGGTTTTTATGCTTTAAAAGACACCAAAACACCGGTATTTGTATCACTGACTGTGGTAGCTTTAAATATCATTTTAAGTGTCTATTTTATCTCCTTTTTGAAATTGCCGGTTTGGAGCATAGGTTTGGCTAATTCGATTGCAGCTTTGGTTTCTGCCATATTACTTTTTTGGACACTGCATCTAAAAGTTGGCAAATTTAATTTAAATCAAGTTTTGACGCCACTTTTTAAAATGCTAATGGCAACCATAATCATGGGGGTGGCTTTGTATATACCTATTAAATTGTTGGATGCGGTAATATTTGATACCACCCGGACCGTCAATTTATTGTTTTTGACCGGTATCGCCTCAATGTTTGCTTTAACTGTTTATGTATTATTGGTCTGGTTTATGAGAGTGAGGGAGCTGCAAACCTACATGGAATTAATTAAAAAAGCTGCCAAATTTCAGGATAAACTTAAATCTTCGGAAATTATTACCCCGGGTCAGGGGCAGTTTGATATATAATTCCCCTGATGAACATCCGAAATTTTTCCATAATCGCCCACATAGATCATGGTAAATCTACCTTGGCTGATAGATTACTTGAGATAACAGGTACTGTGCCAAAGGATAAATTAAAACCACAGCTATTAGATTCTTTGGCTTTGGAACGTGAACGCGGCATCACCATCAAATTGGCTCCAGTGCGTTTGTCTTACACTTTTAATTTTGAACTTTACACTTTAAACTTAATTGATACCCCCGGTCATGTGGATTTTTCTTATGAAGTCTCGCGTGCATTGGCAGCAGTAGAAGGAGCAGTGCTTTTAGTGGATGCAGTGCAAGGTATCCAAGCTCAAACGTTAGCTCATGGTTTGGCAGCTTTAGAACAAAATTTAACCTTAATTCCGGTGATCAACAAAATTGATTTACCAAATGCAGATACTCTGGGAGTGAAAAAACAATTAACGGAAACTTTTGGTTTTAATGAGGAGGAGATTTTGCTGGTGTCCGGGAAAACAGGCGAAGGTATAGCAAATTTATTAAAAACTATAATTGAGAGGATTCCCCCTCCGCCACAAATTATCACCCAGCCGCTGCGTGCTCTCATCTTCGATTCTTTTTTTGATTCTTTCAAAGGAGTGGTGGCTCAGGTCCGGGTGATGGAAGGGGAGGTGCCTGCAAATCAATCACAGATTGTATTTTTGGGTAGTAAAGCTAAGGGCCAAATTATTGAAAAAGGTTATTTTGCTCCCCAGCTTACTTTATCAGATAAACTAACAGCCGGGGAAATAGGTTACATAGCTACAGGTATTAAAGAACCTGATTTAGTTCGAGTAGGAGATACAATCACGAGTTCAGAGTTTAGAATGGTGAATGCAGAATTGAAGACAATAGACCCTTTTTCTGTGGAGCCTCTGCCAGGCTATAGGGAAGTAAAACCAATGGTGTTTGTGGGACTTTTTCCTATCGAGAATAGTGAATATGCAAAGATGCGTGATGCCTTATCCAAATTTAGATTAAACGATCCGTCTTTTTCTTTCGAACCTGAACACTCGCAAGCCTTAGGCTCGGGTTTCAGATGTGGTTTTTTAGGACTGTTACATGCGGAAGTAGTGCAGGAAAGATTGTCTTCTGAATTTGGAGCAGACTTAATAGCGACTATTCCTTCTGTGGAATATATAGTTGACGGACGTTCTTTAGATAATCCTGCAGATTTTGATCCGCAGGCTCGTGATATTAAAGAGCCCTGGGTAAAATTAGAAATTTTCGTGCCTCAAGTCTTTTTGGGTCCGGTGATGGATTTATTACAGGATAAAAGAGCCAAGTTTTCCAATATGCAACATTTTGGAATACAAGTGGAGCTTACTTATGAAATGCCCTTATCTGAGATGGTGACTGATTTTTATGACAAATTAAAATCCGTATCCTCAGGTTTTGCATCATTAGATTGGCAGCTTTTGGAATTTAGAGAAGTTAACGCAGTCAGGTTGGATATACTGGTGGGAGGAGAAAAGGTGGATGCGTTGTCTCAAATAATTTTCCGGCCAAAGGCAGAATTACTGGGTAGAAGAATGGTGGAAAAATTAAGAGAAGTATTGCCACGGCAAAATTTCGCTATTGCCATACAGGCTGCCATTGGCGGGCAGATTATCGCCAGAGAAACAATTCCTCCGTTCAGGAAAGACGTGACTGCAAAACTTTACGGAGGAGACAGAACCAGAAAAGATAAATTACTGGAAAAACAGAAAAAAGGTAAAAGGCGCATGAAAATGATAGGTAATGTGGAAATTCCCCAGGAAGCATTTTTGAGTATTTTGAAATCATAACTCTTGCGAAAAGTTTTCGTTTGTGATTACACTAAAGGTAGTACCTACTGAGAGGGGGTGATTTTCTAAATGAAGTTACTTAATAAAGTAGCCTTTCTCCTTCTGGTAGTTGGTGGTTTGAACTGGGGTTTGGTTGGACTCTTAAACTATAACCTTGTTGATTCGTTACTCGGAGGACTTGGTCTTACAAGCTTAGTTTATATTTTGGTTGGGGCATCAGCCGTCTATGTCGCAGCCAGAGAATGGGGTGGGGTCAGCAAAAAGTAATTATGCCTAAAGATTTGTAGGAGGAAGATTTCGTAAATCTCGTCATGTTCACGTAAACTGAATGTGGCGAGATTTTGTATAATGAGTCCATGAAAATTATTAAGCCTTCTAAATTAATTCCCAGTGATACTATTGGGATTGTAGCTTCCTCGCTGCCTGTTCTTCCTTCTCACCAGGATCAATTTGAAAGGGGAAAAAAGCTAATTTTAGAGATGGGTTTTAAGATTAAAGAAGGCAAGACCATCGGAGAAAAAAGGTGGTGGATGGCGGGAACTGCCAAAGGAATAGCAGAGGATATCAACGCCATGTTTGCCGACCCGAATATTAAGGCGATCATTGCTCATACCGGTGGGTATTCAGCTGTTTCTGTTATAGAATACTTAAATTATGAACTTATCACTAATCACCCCAAGCCTTTTTTAGGCATGTCTGATATGACTATCTATCATTTAGCAATTTTTGCAAAAACTGGGGTAGTGGGATTCCATATGGATGATTTAAGTTATGGGTTTGGCAGGCATATCGGAGAAGGTATGGAAGATTGGCCTAAATTAAATCAGGATTTTTTCTTAAAGTTTCTAACAAATACCAAAGTACCCGGCATATTCACACCTATTACCGAATGGGAGGAGTGGAAAAAGGGTCAGGCAACAGGCATCCTAATAGGGGGGATTTTAGAGAGAGTATCAGTATTATCAGGAACAGAATATTTTCCGGATCTAAATTTGTTTGATGGAAGTATATTATTTTGGGAAGAAATAGGCCGGGATTTATCTGAAATATATCAATATCTTTATCAGCTCAAGAATATGGGGATTTTTGAAAGGATAAACGGGATGTTAATTGGCAAAATTAAATACCTGAAACCATTAAGACAAGCTGCTAGAGGGGAAATAACAGAGCCCACCTTAAAAGAAATGGTTTTGGATATTTTGAAAGATTATAAATTTCCCATTATGGCCAACTTGGATTTTGGCCATTTTACTGTCAACATCCCCATGCCCGTTGGGATTAAAGTGTCTTTTGATACATCTAAGTTAGAACTTAACTTTTTGGAATCAGCAGTTGTTTAGCCTCTCATCACCTGGCAGTTGGGACAGCGGAGGGATTTAGCTTCATAGATTTTGGCCACCTGGTCTGATAATCTGAAAGTTAATTTAGATCTTTCATCAATGGTGAAAATATCAGAACTGTTATCAAAGGAGAAACTGGCTTGACCCCTAACAAGCATAAAATCTACTTCGTCATTTTCTCCCAGATAAAGAGGGTTTATTGTTTCGGTTGTATTGTTAAAAGCCAAAGCAAAACCTTGCTCAAAGGTTTTTTTAGTAATACTTTTAAAATAGCCGCTGGAACCAAAAGGGGTGGCTATAACAACCCCATCTCCTATATACAGTTTACTTCCTGAGATTTTAAACCGGATAGCATGTATTGGTTTAATATTACGGATAACAAAATCATTTAAAGCAAAAACACTTTTATATAAAACAGTAGTCTGAAGCTTTTTATATTCTTGAAGTTTTAATTTTCCTTCTAAGAAGTTTCTAAGTACGGTCCCGATTTCATGGTTGGGGCACTTCTTACAAACCAAGCTGTCTCTAATGGGTAACTTAGGAATTCCAGGAAATTGGCGTTCCGAAGCAACTAAGGTTCCGTCTCCACCGTAACTTATTATCAAGTCGGGGTTTGTGTTTGTTACCTCAAAGCCAAGTTTCCCAACCAGTTCTTCTATGTTTTTGGCGTTTTTACCTACAATAAAAGCTTTCATATAGGAAATGATACTACTTTTTTGTATACTAAACTATTAAATTGTTATGAAACCTAAATCACCTTTTTTGGCCCTTAAAATTAGCCATTTTAGAAACTATTTATTTGGAGCTTTTATTTCCGAAATTGGTAATCAGATGCAAACTGTGGCAATTGCCTGGCAGGTGTATGAGATGACTAGAAACCCTGCCTCTTTAGGATTAATTGGTTTGGCCAATTTTTTGCCTATCCTTTTTTTCTCATTGATTGGAGGATTGGCTGCAGATAAATTAGACAGAAAAAAACTTTTGCTTGTAAGTCAATCTGCTCAAGCTATATTTGCTTTCGTCTTATTTGTTTTAACTTTATATCATCTGATAAATCCTGTGATGATTTATTCGTTGTTGGTTCTAATTTCCATTGCCGGCTCCTTTTCCATTCCAGCCAGGCAATCGGTAATGCCTAATTTAGTACCCAGAGAATATTTCTTAAACGCTATATCCTTGGGTTCCTTGCAATTTCAGGGAGCTATCATGATTGGCCCGGCTATAGCAGGATTCTTAATTGCTGGTTTTGGAGTACAAGCAGTTTATTTAATTAATGCCTTGTCCTTTTTAATCTTCATTATCAGCATTGTCAAAATTCGTGTGCCTTTAAACGTTCATAATAAAGACATAGAACTGAATTTAGCATCCATCAAAGACGGGGTCAAGTTTGTTGTTACTACTCCAATTTTATATACCACCATGATTTTGGACTTTTTGGCAACATTTTTTGGTACAGCCACAATTTTAATGCCGGTATTTGCAAAGGATGTGTTACATGTTGGTCCGCAAGGCTTAGGTTTGTTATATTCTGCCCCTGCCATAGGTGGTATTATTGCCGGGTTACTGCTTTCGTCTGTACATAGAATTGAAAATCAAGGCAGGGTAATTATCTTTTCCGTAATTTTATATGGAGCTGCTACCATTGGTTTTGGACTGTCCAAGATTTTATCGCTATCCTTACTATTTTTAGTTTTGGTTGGGTTTGGTGATTTGATGTCTACTATCATCAGAAATACTATCAGACAGATAGTTACTCCTGACCATTTGCGGGGTAGGATGTCTTCTGTGATGAGGATTTTCTTTCAAGGGGGGCCTCAACTGGGAGAAATGGAAGCAGGATTTTTGGCAGCTTTGGTAGGGGGACCAATTTCGGTTGTGGTAGGAGGTATGGGAACAATCTTGATTACTTCACTAGTAGCTTATCTCAGCCCTCATTTAAGAGATTTTCATGGTAAGGAATTAGCAGTTTAATTTTTCAACTCTTGACAAGAGTTAGCAGTCGTGGTAGATTAGTGCTAATAATTTATGATAGAGTTGACTGACAGGCAAAAAGCACTTTTAAAAGCAATTATTGAAGAATATATTGAATCGGCAGAGCCGGTAGGCTCTGAGATAATTGAGAGAAAGTATGATCTGGGCGTCTCCCCTGCCACTATCAGGATAGAGATGGGGAAATTAACAGAAGGCGGCTTTTTGCGCCAGCCCCACACTTCTGCCGGTAGGGTGCCTACCTCTATGGGTTTTAAGTTGTATGTTGCGGAGTTAATGAAAGAGCGTCAGCTGCCTGTTACAGCTGAGGTTTCTATCAAAGAGAGCTTATGGCAGGAACGACACAGACAGGAGAGAGTATTAAAAGAAGCGGTTAAAGCTTTAGCCAAACAATGTGATATGTTGGGCTTGGCAGTAGACAATGACGGGCAAGTTTTTTATGCCGGTGCAGCTAATATTTTGGACTGGCCTGAATTTTATGATATTGATGTAGCAAGGTTTGTATTGAGCTTATTTGATGAGTTTCCGAGATTGCAGGATTTGATTGGGAGAGCTCATGGTTCGGAGCCTATACATATATTATTTGGCGAGGATTTGGAATTTGAACACTTTCGGTCAACAGGATTTGTTTTTACTAAGTTTGAATTAGACCCTGCCAAAGACGGGATAGTTGGGGTAATAGGCCCTGCCAGGATGAATTTTTCGCTTGTGTTGCCCTATGTTAAATATGTCAGGGATTTGATACAGCAAGCAGCAAGGACTTGAGAGGGGTAACCGTTAAGCGTTAAGGGTGAAGTTAATACTTTCCCCTTTACACTTTACGCTAGAAAATATGGCTAAAAAAGCAGACAAAGTACAGGAATTAGAAAATAAAATAAATGAGTTAGATGCTCAACTCAAAAGAGCAATAGCTGATTACCATAATTTAGAAAAAAGGGTTGCTGAAGGTCGATCAGAGTTAACAAAATGGGGAACAGGTGAGCTTTTGGTAAAATTATTACCTGTTTTGGATCATTTAGATCAGGCATTAGCAGGAGTAACTGAAGTAGAAAAACAGTCTGGTTGGGTTAGGGGGGTAGAGCTGGCTGTTAAGGAATTTAAAAGCGTTTTGCAATCTGAAGGGTTAAGTGAAATCCAGACTGAGTCGGGATTTGATCCAAGTTTACATGAGGCTGTTGACATAAGGGAGGGTGAAGATAATAAAATATTAGAGGTAGTGAGGAAAGGCTATGCTTTAAATGGAAGAGTACTGCGACCCGCTCATGTAGTGGTCGGAAGAAAGGTAGAACAAAATGGCTAAAATTGTTGGAATAGACTTAGGTACAACTAATTCGTGCGTTGCGGTAATGGAAGGTGGCAAACCCAAGGTCATCCATTCTGCTGAAGGGGAAAATATTATCCCCTCTGTTGTTAATCCTGTTAAAAATATTGTGGGAAGGGTAGCCAAAAGACAGGCTGTAGTTAACCCCAAAGAAACTATTTTTTCCATTAAAAGGCTGATGGGTAGAAAGTTTAAAGACCCGGAGGTACAGCGTGATATTAAATGGCTTCCCTATACCATTAAAGAAGGCAGGGAAGGCATGGCTGTAGTTGAGGTTGAAGGTCACGAATATACTCCTCAAGAAATTTCCGCGCAAATCTTACAAAAAATTAAAGCAGATGCAGAGTCTTACTTAGGAGAAAAAGTAACTGAGGCAGTAATTACCGTACCTGCTTATTTTGATGATGCTCAAAGGCAAGCTACTAAACAGGCTGGTGAAATTGCCGGTTTGGATGTTAAAAGAATCATCAATGAACCAACCGCAGCAGCTTTAGCTTATGGCTTGGATAAAGCCAAAGCTCACACCATTGCTGTTTATGATTTGGGAGGAGGAACTTTTGATATTTCTATCCTGGATTTAGGAGAAGGGGTTTTTGAAGTAAAATCCACCAATGGTGATACGCATTTGGGTGGAGATGATTTTGACCAGGTCATTTTAGATTATCTGGCAGAAGAGTTTAAGAAAGAAAACGGTATTGATCTAAAAGGCGATAGGCAAGCTCTACAAAGACTCCGAGATGCAGCAGAAAAAGCTAAGATTGAACTCTCTTCTACTCAAGAAGCTTCAATTTCCATACCATTTGTCACCGCAGATTCGTCCGGCCCTAAGCATTTGGAAACTAAACTTTCCCGGGCAAAGCTTGAAGGTTTGGTTAAGCCATTAATTGATAAATCCTTTGATGCTGTTAAAGCTTGTATCAAAGATGCCAAAATTGAATCAAAAGACGTTGATGAAATTGTGTTGGTAGGGGGAATGACCCGGATGCCTGCTGTGCAAAAGGCGGTGCAAGACTTTTTCGGTAAAGAGCCTCATAAGGGAATTAATCCTGATGAGGTAGTGGCAATCGGAGCTGCTATTCAAGGCGGAGTTTTAGGCGGAGAAGTTAAAGACGTACTGCTTTTAGATGTAACACCTCTTACTTTAGGTATTGAAACCTTAGGTGGAGTGAGGACCTCCTTAATTTCTAGAAATACAACGGTTCCAACTTCTAAATCAGAAGTTTTCTCAACAGCTGCAGATAATCAGCCGGCAGTAGAAATTAATGTTTTACAAGGTGAAAGGGAAATGGCAGCTGATAATAAATCTTTGGGCAGATTTGTGTTGGATGGAATTCCTCCTGCCCCAAGGGGTGTGCCACAAGTTGAGGTGACTTTTGATATTGATGCCAATGGAATTTTAAATGTTACAGCCCATGATAAAGCCACCGGTAAAAAACAAAACATCACGATTACCGGTTCTACAGGTTTGTCTAAAGATGAAGTGGAGAAAATGACCAAAGAAGCAGAGGCTCATGCTGAAGAAGACAAAAAGAAAAAGGAAGAGATTGAAGTTAGAAATACTGCAGACAGTTTGGTGTATTCAACTGAGCGGACTTTAAAAGATGCCGGGGATAAAGTGTCTGCTGAGGTAAGGACTGATGTTGAACAAAAGGCTAACGAGTTGAAAGAGGCCTTAAAGAGTGGGTCAACTGAGGATATTAAAGCTAAAGCGGATATTTTAGCAGAGGCGGCTCAAAAAGTAGGGGCTGCCATGTATCAAGGACAATCAGGAGGTCAAGGTTCAACGGGCGGAGAACAAAATGGAGGAGAACAGCCAGTAGATGAACAAGCACAAGGTGAAGAATCTCCAAAAACAGAGGAGGCTGTAGAAGGTGAAGTAGTTGAAGAAAATAAAAAAGATTAAAGATTTTAAAGATTAAAGATTTAAGATTTTTGCCTCGGGATAACCGAGGCTTTTTAATATATAATACGCATTATGGCTACAAAACGTGATTATTACGAAATATTAGGTGTATCCAAGTCTGCTTCAGCGGATGAGATTAAATCTGCTTACCGCCGTTTGGCCAGAAAACATCATCCTGATATTGAGAAGAGCGCCGGGGCAGCAGAAAGATTTAAAGAAATCGGCGAGGCTTATCAAGCCTTATCTGACCCGCAAAAAAAAGGCGCTTATGACCAATTTGGACATGCTGCTTTTGATAGAGGAGCAGGTTTTGGTGGAGGTTCCCCTTTTGGAGCAGGCGGTAATCCGTTCGGCGGAGGATTTAGAACCTATAGCTGGTCTTCAGGCGGAGGTAACCCTAATGTGGACTTTGATTTTGGCGGATTTGAAGATCCCTTTGACTTGTTTGAACAAATTTTTGGTGGCACAGGTTCTCCCTTTGGCCAAGCGTTCAGAAGAAGGCCGACTTATCAGATGAGTATTTCTTTTGATGAGGCAATTCACGGAGTAACTAAAGAAATTGAGATTGAGTCTAGAAATGCTCAGGGAAGGATTGAAAGGAAGAGAATGAAGATTAAAGTTCCGGCAGGAATGGATAATGGCACAAAAATGAGATTTGGGGATTTGGATATTGTTTTTCAAGTTAACCGTCACCCACAGTTTTTAAGAGAAGGAGCAGATATTTTCTCAGAAATTACAGTCTCCATACCACAGTTAGTATTAGGAGATGTGTTTGAAGTTACTACTGTTTGGGGAAAAGTTAAAGTAAAAGTTCCGCCAGGAACTCAACCAGGCTCGCTGGTTAAATTAAAAGGGAAAGGAGCTCCGAGGTTAGGTTCCGCTGGACACGGAGACCACTTTGTCAGAGTGAATTTAGAGGTACCGAAAAATCCTTCCAAGCAGGAAAAACAATTATACGAGGAATTGTATAATCTAAAAAGTAGTGACAAGAAAAAAGACTGGTTTTAAGATAGCTTGACTTCATTTTTTTAAAGGGGTAAAATGTCCCTGGTTAACATTCCAATGTAACTGGGAAGGTGGGCTAGTCCCACCTTTTTATTAGGATTTAGTACATAAATTACAGGTTAAAAACTAAGTACTAAAATCTAGGAATGAGGATTTAATAAAATGGCACAAGCACGAACAGAATTTGCAGCTGCATTAAATCAAATAGCCTCTGAAAAAGGGGTAGATACAGAAGTGGTTTTAGACGCCATCCGCCAGGCTGCTTTAGCTGCTTATAAAAAAGATTTAACTTTAAGAAACGAACCTATCCCGGAAAATTTTGAAGAATTTACCTCTAAAGTAGATCCCTCAAGCGGAGAAATTTCAGTTTTTGACGGTGATAAAAATGTTACTCCTCCGGGTTTTGCCAGGATTGCTGCCTCTATTGCTAAACAAGTAATTATGCAAAAACTAAATGAGGCTGAAAGAGGGGCAATTTTATCCGAGTATGAGAGTAAGGTAGGTACAGTGATTTCCGGTAACATTCAAAGACAAGAAGGAAATACTTTTTTTGTGGATTTAGGCAGAGCAGAAGGAGTTTTGCCTCCATCTGAACAAGTTCATACTGAAATTTATCACACAAATCTGAGACTCAAGTTTTTAGTAAAAGAAATTAGAGAAGGAGGCAGAGGGTCTGAGGTTGTAGTTTCCCGCTCAGATCCGGCTTTAGTTAAGGCTCTGTTTGCTTTAGAGGTGCCGGAAATCCAATCTGGTGCAGTAGAGGTGAAAGTGATTGCCAGGGAAGCAGGATCCAGGACTAAAATAGCTGCCATTTCTACTCAAGATGGGGTAGATCCGGTTGGTTCCTTGGTAGGCCAAAAAGGAGTTAGGGTTCAGGCTGTGATGAGTGAATTGGGAGAGGAGAAAATAGATATCATTACTTATTCTGAGGATCCGGCCAGATTTATTGCTGCTGCTTTGTCTCCTGCCAAAGATATCCAAGTTCAATTAGATGAGAAAAGCAAGGTAGCTACTGTTACTGTACCTCAAAACCAATTATCTTTGGCTATTGGAAAAGGAGGGCAAAATGTTAGGTTAGCTGCCAAATTAACTGGTTGGAAAATTGATATAGTTGGAGCAGAAGAACCAGAGGAACAAGGGATTAGTGATGAATCTAAAAAGACAGAGGAAAAATCACTAGAGAAAGAAGCTGTGGTTATAGATAAAAAAGAGAAAGCTAAAGAGGAGATAAGAGAGGAAGTCAAAGAAGCCGAGGAAAAAGCTGTTACTAAGGAAGAAAAGGAAAAAGCAGAAGAAGCAGGAGAAGTTTTAGAAAAGGCAGTTGATGAAGAAAGTCCTCAAGAAGAGAAACAGCAATTGGAAGAAGCTATCGGAGAAACAACCGAACTTCCGGCAGAAGAAACTTCGGCTGAAGAGGAAACAGACGAAGCAACAGATCCTAGCAAAACTCCTGGTGAGGCTGTAGTAGAAGCAGCAGAAGAAAATATTACCCAAGCTATGCAGGATGAGTCCAAAGGCGGCGAACTTCAAGAAGAACCTAAAGTAGATGATCCCAAAGCAGCAGCAGATGCGCAAGCTGATATGGAGGAAAGTAAGGGGTAAGTATTATGTATCATGTATTAAGGGTATGAAAAATAACATTTTTGTGCTTTCCCGCAATACTTAATACGTAATACTACCTTCTCTCTGTTTAAACAGAAGGAGAAAAGTATTAGTATGAGCGAAATTTCAAGATCACCTATCGTAACTATATTAGGCCATGTTGACCATGGAAAAACTACCCTACTTGATTTTATTAGAAAATCCAATGTGGCTGCGCGGGAACATGGGGGAATTACTCAGCATATAGGTGCCTATCAAATTACTCACGATAATAAATTAATTACTTTCATAGACACTCCTGGCCATGCTGCTTTTGAAAAAATGCGTTCCCGTGGAGCAAGAGTTGCTGATATAGCTATTTTGGTTGTGGCAATAGATGACGGGATTATGCCGCAAACTGTTGAGGCTATAAATCATATTCAAGGGGCCAAAGTACCGATGATTGTGGCCATTAACAAGATTGATTTGCCTGGTGTAAACGCTAAAGTGCAAATGGAAAAAATTAAAAAACAGTTGTCTGATAAAGGAATTTTAATAGAAGAATATGGTGGGGATGTGCCAATTGTGCCTATTTCTGCAAAAACCGGAGAAGGTGTCGATAAACTTTTAGAAATCATTCAGTTAGTTTCAGAGCTACACGAGTTAAAAGGGAATCCTAATATTGAGCCTGTAGGAGTGGTAATTGAATCTACATTGGATAAATTTAAAGGTCCAATTGCCACTATTTTAGTCAGAAACGGCACCCTAAAAAAAGGAGATCAAATAGCCTTAGCTGGAGTGAAAAGTAAAGTTAGGGGATTGTTTGATTTTAATGGCCGAGTCCTAAATGAGGCGGGACCATCTACTCCGGTAGAGGTTTTAGGACTGGAACAAGTTCCGCCGGTGGGGGCGGTTTTGGGTGAGGAGCCGGAAGCTAAAAAAGCAGATAGAGTGCAATCTTTGGTAAACAGGTTAAAGCACGGGGAGACAAAAACCCTAAAAGCTATTATTAAAGCAGACAAACAAGGTTCATTGGAGGCAATCCAAGCTTCTTTGGATAAATTCAATATAGAGAAAAAGGTTGTAGATTATATTTTTACTGGTATTGGAGATATAGGAGAGGAAAATATCAAACTGGCAGCAACTGTAGGAGCAATTGTAATTGGGTTTAATGTCAAAGTTGCCCCAACCGCCCAAAAGCTCGCAGAAAATGAACATGTTTTAATTAGAACTTATAATATAATTTATGAGCTTTTAGAAGATGTTGAGGAAGTGGTTAATACTTTGCTCGAGGTAGGACAATTGGAAGAAGTGTTGGGTAAAGCAGAGATTTTGGCAGAATTTCCTCATGGTAAGAATGAAAAAATTGCCGGTTGCAGAATGGAAGAAGGAATAATTGCCAAGGGACAAAAATTAAGAGTGGTTAGAGATGGAGAAAATGTAGGAGAAACCAAACTAAAATCTCTCAAAAAAGTTAAAGAGGAAGTTAATAAGGTAGAAAAAGGAAATGATTGTGGGATGTTATTTGACCCTCCCATAGACTTTGCAGTTGGGGATAAAGTGGAGTCATTTAGAGTTATTTAACCTTTTTACTGAGCTTAATCAGTCATTCAATCTTGATTTTTATGGGATATTGGAGTAAAATTAGGGCGAAATTTATGAAATACGATACTCAGCTTACAGAGCTTAAAAACCTTTTACCAACTGCCAAAAGTATTTTAATTGCCTTACCTACCAATGCCTCAATTGATACATTAGCTGCAGGTTTAGCTTTGTTTTTAACCCTAGAGACTGCAGCGAAACAAGTTAGTGTAGTGTCTGATGATACTATTAAAGTTGATCAAGCTCATCTTTTTGGTGTTGATCATATCCAAAAAAATCTTCCTTCAACTGAAGGCGGAAACTTAACTTTAACTTTAGAAGGTGTAGCAGCTTCTGATAATACTGTCCCTGCTTTAGAAAAATTAGATTGGTATGCTGAGGCAAATAATTTGAATTTGGTTTTCCATGTACTACCCGGTCAGACATTTCAACCAAGTAAAATTGTACCCCGTTATCAAGGTTCCGGGTTTAACTTAATTATTGTGGTAGGGGCTGTTAATTTAAATGCCTTAGGTAATGTTTATACTGCAAATACCCAAGCTTTTTCCGGAACCCACATTATAAATATTGATAATCAAGTATCAAACAGCAGCTTTGGTCAAACTAATGTAGTGGATACAAATGCTGCCTCGGTTTCCGAAATAATGGGTTCAGTAGTTGCAGATTTGGGGTTTAATTTAGATGCAGATACAGCCAGTAACCTTTTAGCTGGAATTTTTGAATCAACCAAAAATTTAACAGATTCAAAGTCAACTGCAGATACATTTATGGCTGTGGCTAATTGTTTGCGGGCCGGGGGCAAAAAACCAGATACCCAATCTGTACCCACTTTTGACTGGAATGCTTTAGCCGGCCAAAGCCAATCTTCGCAAATCTCCCAGCCTGCTTCTGAATTCACTGTGCCTCCTGTAATGCAACCTACTCCTCAGATAAGTCCAGTTGATGTAGGTGACCATACTCAGTCTGCTCAAGCTGCTCCTCAGTCCCAACCGCAACCTTCCCTGGAAGAAAGACCGGTTGAGGAAGGTGTAATTTCTGAGACAGTTGAACCGGAATGGTTAACCCCCAAAATTTTCAAAGGATCCTCCTTAGGATAATTGGGTAATGAGCCAGGTGATTGTATCCACCCCAAGGACCAATATTAGTAGAAATATTATCCAGTAACAAGGGTGGAAATGCCCAGATATCTTTTAAATCAGTTTGGATAATTTCAAAAGGTTGTACTGTGTACCAGTCATAAAATTGGATTTTTTTACCATTTCCATTAATTACTTTTTCTCCTTTAATCAAATCTTTTCCTCTGGCTCTTTTTAGGATATTTCTCACTGTAAAGTCTTTAATATCTAAACCATGTTTGTCCCTTAACTCCTTTCCAACTCTTCTGTAACCAAAATGAGTTGAGTTTTTAATGGCAACAGCTTTTTGCTCAATACTGTCTGCTGTTTTGTTATGAACAGTTTTTGCAGTATGGGATTTATCTGCTAGATTACCTTCAGTATTCTTTTTAATTGCCAATTGCACCACCTTTCTGGTGGTGGTAAACATCCTGGCTGTTTTAGAAATATTATTAGTTTGTTTAAAAGCTTCCAGTATTGCTGCTCTTGCTGTTTGAGGGTTTAGTTTGTACAAGCTAGAGTAGTTCAAGATTACATCTAATTGTTGACCAGCTTTCATTAATTCCTCCTTTCAGCTCAGATAGTGAATTAATCCCAGCTAATTTGAGTGCCGTTTTAATATATCTGAACCCCTTAATTCTAACTGAAAGGTGTATACGATCCGCTAGCTCACCTACAATT
>CAZYBP010000018.1:0-16333 GCA_964645555.1 uncultured Gammaproteobacteria bacterium | reverse complement strand
TAACACAAATGTCTTATACACATTCGAGTCCTGGTTCGAATCCAGGTCCGCCCACACAATTAAGGACTTCTGTGCAGAAAACCTCTGAAGAACTGGGATGATTTAGGGTGTACTAATTTCCGTATTGCTTTTGCTGTGATTTGACGGGCTCTTTCTCTGCTTCTACCGATTTCATCACCGACTTCTTGAAAGGTCGCGATTTTATGACTATCTAAGCCGAAACGTATCCTAACTGCCAACCGCTCGTCTTCGTTTAGATGAGCTAAAGCATGTTCTACACCTGCTATGAATTGTTCTTCCCTTGGCTTATTATTCAAAAAGTCTTCCGGTTTTAAAGGGTGGGCTTCTGGATGATAAAACTGTTTCCAGCCAGTAGGATGTAAGGCTCGGGCGGCTTGTGGGCTATAATGGCCAGGATGGTTAAGATAATAATTATCCCTGGGCCCGAACCACCAAGAGTTACTTGCTATTTCATTAACTAAAATTATTTGAGCTTCTAGAGGTGTAACTGGGAGCCGTTCAGCCATATTAAAGTTCTTCGAGTCTAACTTTACCTTCGCCGCCTTGGCCTTGGATAAATTGAAGGTATCTTTCAGTTGTTGATAACCTTTTATGCCCGGCCAGTTTAGAAACTGTAAGTAAAGATACCCCGGATTGTAATTGGTGGGCTACCCAGGTATGGCGAAGGTCATTGACTTTAGCTTCCTTAATGCCGGCTATCCTGAAATATCTGTCTATCGCAGTTCTGATGTTTCTAATCAGTAAAGGTTTGCCCGTTTTAGTAACAAACAGGGCATGAGAAGGGGTTTTTGGCCTGATTTCCAAGTATTTACTGACAGTTTCAGCAGCTGGTTTATTTAAGGGTATAGTTCTTTCATTGGTGCCTTCAAAGGGAGGGACATGGATAGTTTGGGGTTCCTGGAAATTGATGTCTTCTACCCGAAGTTGAGCAAGTTCTCCGATCCTTACACCGGTTTGCAAAAGCAGTTCAATAACTGCAATCATCCTGGTGTCAGCTCTGGCAGCATCCCTTAGAGCCCGGTATTCAAGTTTAGTTAAAATTCTCGGTGGTTTATTTTCAAATTTAGGGTGCGAAAGTCCTGAAGCCGGGTCATTACTTATAATATTTGAATTTTTTAAGAATTTGAAAAAGGTTTTGGTGGAATTGGTCTTCCGGGAAACTGATTTAGGAGTATAAGACTCCTTGGCTAAAGAATCCATAAAAGCTTGTAAATCTTCTGTTGTAACCTCAGCGGGGTTTGTTTTACTCAAACCTTCTAAATAGGTAACTAGTTGCTCAATGTCTTTGCCATAAGCTAAGATAGTAGCTGCGGCGCGTGATTTACCTTGCAGGTGGCCGACGAATTGTTGATGTGCATCTTTTAGTGAAACCATGTAACGTATTATATTTTTATAGGCTAACAAAGTCAAGAGGGGATTTTTAGCAATGATTAAAAAAATAGCCATAGGAATAGCCATATTAGTAGTATTTTTTTTAGCATATAAGTTATTCTCTCAGATTTTATATGCTTTGAAGTCAGAAGATCGGTTAACCTCGGCTGCAGAGGTAGTGTATAGGTTAGAGAATAAAAATAAGCAGCTGCAAGAGAAATTGTCAGAGATACAATCCCCGCAGTTCATAGAACAACAAGCCCGTAATAAACTTGGGTTATCCAAAAAAGGGGAGACGGTCGTCATTATTCCCGAGGAGAAATTAAAATTAGTTTTAGGCAGCAGCCAGTCTGCAGTTGTCCGTTTACCTAATTGGTTGGGTTGGTTTAGGGTATTTTTTTAGATAAAAGTTATCTTTTGTAAGAAAATTGTAATAATCAGCTAAAAGTTAGGCAAAAAACTTGTATTTTTTCCTCTATTGTGTAAGATTTAGCTGTCTTATGGAGAATATACTGGAAAAAATCTATAAAGCTGGGTTAAAACTGTTGGTTCCTTTAACCCCCGAAGAATCCTATGCAATTATTGTAAACGAAGCAGTTAAATTAGTAGGGGCAGATTACGGATCTATTGCATTTAGGCAGGACGGAGAATTCAAACGAGTTTATACATCTTCTCCAATTGCATATTACTCTAAGATTAGAAAAAAAGCTTATGCTTATCAGGCTTTCACTCAGAGAAAAGCTATTCTTGTGCCTGCATCCAAAACTGTAAGGGCTCATCCAGAACTTAGAGAATTAGGTATTAGATGTACAATTCACATCCCTTTGTCTTATAAAAATCAGTCGATTGGTGTCTTAATAGTAAACTCAAAAAATCAGCAATCATTCGGACAAAGAGAATTAAATATTTTAAAGCTATTTGGATCGATGGCAAGTTTAGCTATCAGAAAAACTCAGCTCTATGACGAAACAAGAAAAGCTTTAGAACTCCGGGATCATTTTATTTCAATGGCAGCCCATGAACTAAGAACACCGTTAACTTCTATTAGTGGTTATATTCAGCTATTGCATAGTAAATTATCAGGAGCTGCTACATCTGAAGCGAGATGGATAGACCATTTACAGCAAGAAAGTACACGTTTAACTAACTTAGTTTCTGAGTTACTGGAAATAAACAGGATTAAGGCAGGAAGGCTGCAATACTATTGGAAAGAATGTAATTTACGAGAAATTATTAAGAGGTCATTAGATAATGCTAAATTTTCAAATCCAGAGCGAGAAATTGTCTTTAATGATCAGCTAGATGGTAAGGCGAGTATAATCGTAGGAGATTATGATAAAATCTTGCAAGTTATAAACAATTTAATAGATAATGCACTAAAATTTTCCTTAGCAGATAAGAAAGTTGAAGTTACTCTTAAATCAAAAAGCCATAATTTTATAATCAACATTAAAGATTACGGAGTGGGGATTGATAAAAAGGATATTCCGAAATTATTTGATAATTATTTTAGAGCAGATAATAACAATATCCAGGAAGGAATGGGAATTGGTTTATTCTTGGCTAAAGATGTTTTAACCCGACATCATGGTTCTATTGCCATTCGTTCTAAGTTACACAAAGGCACTACAATCGAAATTAGTTTACCCGAAGCGAAAATATGAACGGAGAACAATATCCTGAATTGAGATTGCAGCAAACCCAAGAATTTAACCAGGTTGAAGAATTTCACCCTCTTCAACTAGTCACCCAAGGTGTTGAGTTTTTATCCCATTTGAACGGTTTTGAGGAATTTTGGGTACATGCCCGAGATGACTTTATGCTTAATTATCCTCAAAGAAGAACTATGTTTATAGTTGTCTGGGGTAGGACGGGGGTGGGTAAAAGATTAGCAGCCTCCCAGATATTCTATTTAGCAGATCATGACCCGAAATTACAAAAAGGATTAGCAGAGCAGAATCTACAGCTTAGAAAAGTGTATATTCCTTTTGCCGAAAGTGCCAATCTAGCCAAACTAAGAGGGGAAGTTGATCCGTCACATGGGCATGGACAATATACTCTTCCGGAATACAGAAGTGCATCAATTGTAAATTGGGAATTCACAGCCAGAGAATTAAATAATTTTGAAGGTCCTACATTGGCGGTAGTAGAGCCCTCGGGTCCTACTGCGTATGTTTATCCGGATGCAACAATGGAGGGACCAGATAGAGCCTTTAGCACAGTTTATCTTTTATCCAAATATTATAAAGAAGGGACAAGGGTGCTAGTTATTAAAAGAGGTCCCGGGCTAGTAGATAGAGTATTGGAGGCAAGAAGGGCTATACTTGAAGCTTCATGGGATGAAGTGGCGGCTGTATTAGATAATTTTCATCTTCAGCTTTTAAAGGGTGAAAAGCAAGTTGATCTTAAAAAATTATCCAGATCTGCTTTAATAGGATTGAAAAGGGAATTAATTGAAAGTATGGCTCCTCCGATGGGGGTAATGAGGAGTAATCAGGAAATGGATGAGCTGATGCTTAAACACTTCCGCACGCAAGACGAAAATGAGTTTTGGCCTAAGTTACTCAGTGGAGAGCTGGGGTGGACAAGTGGTAACTATGGCATAGTAGAGAACGAGCTGACAGATGAAGACTTTACTTTACACCAACATAGTTTAATTCAATATGATCCTATGCAACAGGAGATGAACATGAGGAAGCGATTGCAAAAGCTGGTGTAATTTTTCCACAGTTAAATTTAATATATGGCAAGGGTAGAATTGAGAGTTTTATATGATCAACATGGAACCTATAAGTGGCCTATTATAGGTGGGGTGCGATGCACCATGATGCAGATTAGTGAGCAGCAAAGGGAAGTGTTACAGGATCCAGCTAATCTATCAAGTTTGGCTGCAAGACACGTTAAAATTTGCAGAAAGCTTTCTGAGAAGATGGGTTTACTTCCAAAAATAAGGAACGCCTTAGAATTAAGAGAATTTATTGCAAGTACTTTAAGGTACCGTGTGAGACCTGAGCAAAAGCAAGGATTAAGAGATTTAGCAGGTAAAGGGCAAGTACCTTGCACCCTAATATCAGCTACAAATGCGGCACACGCTGAGTGGGTATGGTGGGGATTAGGCAGAGAAGGCAGACATTATACAGATCCGAATTTTCAGATGATGCTTAAATTAGGAGGGGATCCCATGTTTGTAAAACTAATCATGGTGGGGGTGGCTATTCATAGATTAGATCAAAGTCCAGAGGAGAGAGTGAACCAACTGCCGAGAAGAGTAGAACTGGTAGACGAGGATCCGAATTTTCTCAGGAATGTTTTTATTATATTTGGATTAGAGGGGCATGCACCTATCTCTCTAAAACAGGCAGAAAGATACCCAAAACTAAAATTACTCGGGACTCGGGAAATTGGTAGATATGAAGGTTTTCATCTAAATCGCGGATTACCGGAAGTATATAGCGACTATTTTCCACAACAAAACTCCAACTTACTTGCTATTCCTTAATCATGTAGCCAAAACCTCTGACAGAGTGGAGGAGCTTTTTCTTAAAATCTCCATCAATTTTTTTTCTTAGATAACCCATGTAAACATCAACTACCCTTGTTTCTATATCTTGTGAATATAACCAGACCCTGTTTAAGATCATTTCCCGGGTTAGAATCCTGCCCTTGTTAGTCATTAAATATTCCAGTAGTTTAAATTCCTGAGGAGTAAGTCTAATCTGTTTATCATCTCTTCTTACTTCTAGGGTTTTATTGTTCAGTTCCAAATCAGCCACCGTAAGTTTTTGGTCCTGTCCTCCGTGGCTTCGCAGCCTGGCTTTGATCCTTGCCAGCAGTTCATCTGCTACAAATGGTTTGGTCATATAATCATCAGCCCCTAAATTTAACCCTTGAACAATATCGGAAACACTGTCTTTGGCAGTTAAGATAATGACAGATAGTTCAGGGTATTTTTTTCTAATTTCCATACAAACCGCCTCACCTGTCATGTTAGGTAACCCTAAATCCAAAAGCACTAAATCAGGAGGAAGCTTGGCTATACTATTTAAAGCAGAAATTCCATCAGGGGCAACTTGTACGGAATACTCATTATCCATAAGCAACTCTTTTAAGTATTTTTGTAACCCAGTATCATCTTCTACTATTAATATTTTATTTACCATGTTTATTCTTTATTGATTTAAATTAATTTCTTACCGAATTATATCAGCGGTAAGATCCTAACTCAATACAAAAACGGTTTTTATTACACTTTTCTTACAGAAAAAGAATCTTTCAGTCCTATTACTTTATTTTCTTCTTTTTATTAATCTTTGGAAATAAACTATATTTAAGACGGATCAGAGAAGGGTAGGTTTTTTAAAAACCTACCCTTTAACTGAATTTAAGGTAAAAAATCAAACTTGAAAGGGGGTGAGTAGAGTGGATCAAGATGAAAATCAACAACCCGATCAAGGGACTGACACGGATGAAGATAGAGATGATCAATCCCCCGTCTATCAGGATATAAATAGGGGAGAAGGCTACGGGGAAAAGGAGAAAGAAGAAAAGGAAAAAGAGAATCCTATGTCAGAGGAAGAAAGCAGATAAGATTTCAAGTAAAGAGGTAAGAGCTAAGATTTTTACTTAGTTCTTACCTCTTTTTGCTTAAGCTTTTACCCAAGACAAGTATTATTGATTAACATGAATCTTCTATCTTGGATTATATTTGGATTAATTGTTGGGGTAGTTGCCAATATCATTGATCCTCATCCTGCTAGGGAAGGTTGGCTTGGTACTATTATCTTAGGAATACTGGGAGCTGTATTAGGGGGATTTTTGGGAAATATTATTTTTGGGGTAGGAGTAACCGGATTCAATTTCTCATCATTTGCCGTGGCAGTATTAGGGGCTTTGCTGCTACTTTTTATCGGCAGAGCCTTTGGAAGAGCCTAAATGTATATGACACAAGCGATTCTCGATTTTCTGACACAATTCCTGATTCTTCTTAGGGCTCCTACAGAATAAGTTTTATCAGCGCTAAATTTTATGAGGTCTTTACGCATTGCTCAGATTGCCGGTATTGCAGAGAGAGTACCGCCACACTATTATGGAGGAACTGAACGGGTGGTTTATAGTTTAACCGAGGAGTTAGTTAAAAGAGGCCACAACGTTACATTGTTTGCCAGCGGAAATTCACAAACATCAGCCAAGCTCGTGGCAATCTTCCCGAAATCTTTACGGGAAGTAAGGTGGGGGAATATCTATGGACCTAATATCTTAACTCTGTTAAATATCGGTTATGCTTACCAACAACAAAATCAGTTTGATATTATTCATGATCATAATAACTATCTTAGTTTACCTACAGCCAATCTTTCCCAAACTCCGGTCGTAATGACTTTACACGGAGCATTAGGCGTTAATGAAAAAAGAATATTTGAAAACTTGCAACATCCTTTTTTAGTTACCATTTCTAAAGCCCAGTCAAAATCGGCGCCTAATTTAAATTACATAGGGAATGTTTATCATGGTCTTAAGATGAATAATTACCCATTTTTTCAAAAAGATGGGGGCTATTTGCTGTTTGTCGGGCGAATCTCGCGGGAAAAGGGTTTGCATTTAGCTATTGAGGTGGCCCAATACCTGGATATGCCTTTAATTATTGCCGCCAAACTCAACACTACTGTTGATGCTCCTCACGATGTGCAATATTTCCATGAATATATTGAACCTAAATTATCCAGCCAGATTCGCTGGATTGGTGAAGTGGATGAGAAACAACGTAACCTCTTGATGAGTAATGCGACCTGTCTTTTGCATCCGATTACCTGGCCAGAACCCTTTGGTTTAACAGTAATCGAAGCTATGGCTTGCGGGTGCCCTGTGGTTACATTTAATTTGGGCTCTATGCCTGAGATTATAGAGAATGGTAAAACAGGTTTTATTGTAGACGGTATAGACGGAATGGTAGGAGCTGTGGCTAATATTAAAAAGATCCAAAGACGAGTCTGTCGCGAATATGTTTTAGAGCGTTTTACTGTGGAAAAAATGACTGACGGATATGAAAAAATTTATCAGCAGGTTTTGGAAAAACAAGAAAAAGGATATAGATTTTCAAAGCCTTCAAGGCCACCGTACCTTAGTCATAAATAGGTTCAATTTGCCCCCTTGTTATCCCTTTTTATTTATGCTATCTTGGCTTGCTCAATGTTAAATGTTCTGCCCAAATTTGCAATTGACAATCTTCGGGAAAGCTTTCACCAAAGTCTGCTCGCACTCGCCACTGAAGATGGTATTTATGCATCTGCCAAGAGTGAAGCTTTTGGCTGCATATTTGGCCGCGACAGCGCTATTACCATATTAAAGCTTTTAAGAGTTCATAGTCTTAAACCTTCTTTAGGTCTTTTGGAAATTACTAAAAGAGCCCTTTTAAAATTAGTTACCTTGCAAGGAACTGAATTTAATATTGAATCCGGCGAACAACCAGGCAAGTTTATCCATGAATTCCGGAGGGAAAAATATGAGCATTTAGTCAGATTGGATCCTCCTTGGTTTGTTTATCCTGATGGGCTTTTGAAAAATTATGACTCAATAGATTCGACACCGCTAACTTTGATTGCTCTATATAACTATTGGCAAATTACTCAAGACCGTGAATTTTTAATTACTATTTTGCCAGCAGTAGAGGCTGGTTTAAACTGGATTTTAACCTTTGGTGATATAGATAAAGATACGTTTATTGAATATGATTTTCCTAAAACCAGGCGGTTTGGCGGGTTAGCAGTTCAGTCGTGGACTGATTCAAAAGAGTCATTACTTGATAGATCCGGCAGAATGCCAAAGTATCCTATTGCCCCGGTCGAGGCTCAAGCTTTTGCCTGGTTGGCACTAAGGCTTTGGAGTGAGTTTTATCTTACTAATCATCCAGAATTCGGCAGACGGTTATCAGCCCAAGCAAATAAACTAAAAAGAGAATTTAATGACAAATTCTTAATGGAGGATAAGGGGCTATTTTTTGCAGCTCAGGCTTTAGATGGTGATAAAAAGCAGATTAAAACTATTACTTCAAATCCTTTAATCGTACTTTGGGCAGCGTACAGGCATAAAAACAAATCCGAAGTAATCCTGGAAGATGACATGATAGAAGATTTTGTTGAGCGGGGTTTTATGGATGATTTATTTGTGGAAGATGCCGGGATTAGAACCATGAGTTCGTCCTCACCAACCTTTAATCCTAATCAGGATTCATATCATAACGGCAGTTTTTGGCCAATGTTAAATGGGCTGATTATTGAAGGTTTGGAAAATTTTCAATTTATCGGGCAGGCAAATAAATTAAAACGGGCCAGTTTAATTCCACTTAAACATTTTGGTACCCCGATTGAGTTATATATCAAAAAGGACGGAACATTTTTAGAATTTTGTTCCAAAAGCGGGCAAGTTAGCTGTAAAAATCAGGCCTGGTCTGCAGCTGCTGCTTTAGATTTTCTGATTATTTAAAAATCTTTCCGGATTATTACTTTTTCTTTTCTCTACTTTAACTCTAAATGGTTATGATAAATTTCCGATGGAGAAGGTAAAAAATATAGCTAAATTTTTTAGTCGACGTTCAACAAAAACAGGAGTAATCTCTGTAACTTCGGTTTTATCCAATTTAATCAAAATGCAAGCTACCTCAAAATGGGGGAGGATAAAGGTTATATGAACATTATCTTAGATACGCCGCTGCCAACCTCTGTAATTTCCAAAAGAAGCTATGATAATAAAATTTTACTTATCTTTTTAGCTTTAATGATTTTCCTTATCACCACAGGTCTGTTCTTACTTGATGCAAATGGTTTCGAAAACACGGTAAATCCTCAAAGCCCGGCTAATACACAAGAGTCTCAGGATACCCCTCAATACCCCATGTTTAGCTAGCTAGCCTTTACCAAATTCTTACAAACCTCCAAAGCTAATCTTACCCAAAACTTGACATATTCTTACTAGTCTGTTATAGTCCGCAATTCAAGCTCGATAGTGTCCTCCGAAACGAAATCTTGAGCTTATGAAATACTTACTGCCTAGATTTGATCCGATTACTATCCTTTCTCGTTTTTACTTTCGCCTAGCGAAAGCAAGATTTTCTTATCAAAGTTTGAAAACGAGATTTCCTTCTTCAGTTTACCAAAAGGTAGAAGACTTTTTGGCGTCCAAAACAGGTAGATATAAATTAGTTGCTGTTTTAGATCTGATACTAATTATTATTATCCTTGTTAGTGGCAGACAGTCAGCCCAAAGAATGGTACCACCTTTGATTGCTTCAATGAAAACTACACCTTCAATGATAGAACAGGCAATGGTGCCAACTAAAACCACCCAAGAGGTTTTTGCTTTTGCTCCAGGCTTAGCCCAGAATAAGTTTGATGATATTGATTTTAGCGGATTGAATATACTTTCTTTTTTTGATGTGCCTTTAACAGAGGAAGGCGAGATTAATACTGAAAGCAGGGGTTACAGTTCCTTTAAAAGTGAGGCCTCATATAACTTATTTAATCAAGCTCATGCGTATGGCACTAAGGTGTTTGTTACTTTAACCTTAGGAGAAGAGACTTCCATTAGGTATCTTTTAGATGATAAATCAGCTCAGCAAAGATTATTTGATCAAGCAATTTGGGAGGTAACAGATTCGCAAATAGATGGAGTGACTGTTGATTTTGAGATAGCAGCAGGCAGAGGACAAGATTATCAAAACAAATTTAGCGAATTTATTAAGAGCTTTACCATGGCTCTGCATGAAGCTGACCCTAATCTAAAATTAGCAGTTGCCGTGCCAAACTCAGCTGTTAACAGTGAAGGTATTTATGCTATTAAGAATTTGTCCAACTTGGCTGACCGGGTTTTTTTAGTCGCCGATGATTTTATTGTACCGGAAGTCACAGGTACGTATCCTTCAAAACCAGTCTATGGTTATAACGATAATCAATGGTGGTTTGATTTGTCCTCCCATCTTAATAATTTTTTAAGGAAAATTCCTTCTGTAAAACTTGTTTTAGAAAGAGCCTGGTATGGTAATGGTTATCGATATCCTTTGTATCATCCCGGGCAATCTTCCTCGACTGATAATGGGACCGCTCAAGATTCCAATTCGGTAGTATTGAATCAAGGTACAGTAGAAAGATTGGTGGCTGATGTACCAGATAAGGGTAAGCAGGCAGCCAGAGAAAATATTCCTCTGATTGCCAAAGCTTTAGATGAGGAAGGTATTTTGGATTCTAATGTTTTAGCATATGCCTTGGCTACTGTTGAACATGAGACAGCTGAAACCTTTGCCCCGATTGATGAGATTCAAGGCAAAAAAAGCGCCAGAAGATTAGGTTATGAAGGCGGTACTAACTTTCATGGTAGAGGTTTTATCCAAATCACACACCTGAGAAATTATAAAGTCATAGGAGAAAGAATCGGGATGGGTGATGAGTTAGCCAAAAATCCCAAACTTGCTTCTAATCCGGAAGTAGCTGCCAAGATTTTAGCAGTTTTTTTCAAAGATAATAATGTTGCCAATTTAGCCAGCCAAGGTGATTTTGTAAGCGCTAGAGATCCGATAAATCCGGATGTAAATGCTTGGTCTGTGGCTCAACTGGCTATGAAATATTGGTCAGATCAGTAAGGATTAAATATGATTACAGCCAAAACAGTTAGAGTATTTTTCATCAGTTTATTATTTGTTTTGTTAATGGTTTTGATACCTAGATTAGTGGCAAAGCATACTGTTGAACAGCCCATTGTTTTACCCAAGGTTGATTATGTGGAAAAACTTAAACCTCAGTTGCAACAAAAACCAAATTACTACAAGTTAAAAAAGTCATTTGTGCCTACTGTTTCAGCAGGTGCAGATTTTGAAAATGCCAGAGCTTACGGGGTGATTAATTTTGACACTGGAGAAGTTGTAGCTTCAAAAAATCTTTCAGAAAGAATACCGGTTGCTTCTTTGGCAAAAATAATGACTGCTGCGGTGAGTTTAGATTTGGCTAGTGAGAATGAAGTCTTTACTGTATCGCACAAAGCCGAAATCCAACCTCCCACTAAAGTTATGTTAAAAGAAGGAGAGGATTATCCTCTGGGAAAGTTGCTGCGCTTTATGTTGTTATCTTCAGCCAATGATAGCGCAGAAGTGATTAAAGATGGGATAAATGCTAAATATAACCAAAATCTTTTCATTGAGGCAATGAACCGCAAGGCCCAATTTTTAGGGCTAAATTCTACTCACTTTGCCAATGTTCAAGGTTTTGATGATCCCTACCAATATAGCAGTGTGGAAGATTTGGCTATTTTGTCCCATTATGCGCTAACAAATTACCCACAAATTGCCCAAATTGTCAGTAAGCCTTATGAAGATTTAACCAACAATAACCAGGATTTGAGGTTTTATGTTAACAATTGGAATGGTTTGCTTGGGGTTTATCCCGGAATTAAAGGTATCAAAATCGGCAATACAGGTTGGGCGGGGAGTTGTACAGTTGTTTTATCGGAAAGAGAAGGGAAGAGGTTATTAAGCATAGTTTTAGGGGCGCCGGATATTAAAAAAAGAGATCTATGGGCAGCGCAGCTCCTAGACTTAGGGTTTAAAAGAATGGCCAACCTTCCTTCAGTTGATGTTAGTGAAGATCAATTGCAGGCAAAATATGACAGCTGGGTATATTTTTAGGAGGTGATGCAAATGTTTGGTGAAATCATTCAAAAAATACTGGAAGCTTTGGGTTTTAAACCAGCTTTGGCCAAAGTTAAAGTAAGCTAGACATCTTATTTAACCTAAAGACAATTTTTTAGATAGTTATTCTCGAGTATAACTATCGCAAGATTCTTTCTGGAATCTTACCTTTTTTCCACACACTTGAACTACACTGATTTGGGCAAGTATGTCAGCTGCCTCTTTTAAAAATTCAACGTCTGTTTCAATAGAGTGGAATATGAAATCCTTTTTAGGGAGTGCCTTAAAAGGCATTCGTCATGATTTACTGTTGGCTTTTTTTGCAATTATTGCTGTTTTTGCTGCTGTTCCAATAATAACTTATGCCTATTTTGTTTCTGATTTAACTTCTGAAAACAGGATTATCACCAGTAATGATTCTGGAGTGACATTGCTGGATAGGAACAACAATCCTTTTTTTACTTTTTATTCAGCCAAATCCAGGAAGGAAGTGCAGCTTTCAGATATCCCGCTGAACACTCAGCAGGCAGTGCTGGCTATGGAGGATAAAGATTTTTATTCCCATTCGGGTTTTTCATTCAAATCAACGATCCGGGCCTTTTTTGATGATTTGCAGCATAGGGATTTAGCTTACGGTGGTTCTACAGTTACCCAACAACTGGTAAAAAACTCATTGCTTACTCCTAAAAAAGATATTTTAAGGAAATATCAGGAAGTAGTTTTAGCTCAGGAAATAGAAAAACGATTCTCCAAACAAAAGATTTTAGAAATGTATTTAAACTCAGTTTATTTTGGAGACGGGGCCTTTGGTATAGAACAGGCAGCTCAAACCTATTTTAATAAAAGTACCAAAGATTTGGATTTGGCAGAAAGTGCCATGCTTGCTGGTTTGCTACCTGCACCTTCCCGGCTTTCTCCTTTCGCCGGTAATTTGGAGGAGACTAAAAAACATCAAAAACTGGTTTTAGATAAAATGGTCGAGCAAAAATATATTTCATCTGACCAGGCTAATGAAGCTGCAAGCGAAAAATTATCTTTGGCTGAGCAAAAAGATGATATGAATACATTAGCTCCTCATTTTGCCTTAATGGTTAAAGACGCTTTAATTCAAAAGTATGGCGAAGAAGCTTTAGCTAGGTCCGGTTTTAAGGTGCAAACTACCATAGATTTGGAATGGCAGCAATATGCCCAACAAGTTGTCGAAGAGCAAGTAGAAAAACTAAGACCAAATAGGGTCAGTAACGGGGCTACAGTCGCGATGGATCCAATTAACGGAGAGGTCAGGGCTTTAGTCGGTAGCAGGGATTGGTATAATGATAGTTTCGGTAAAGTAAATGTGGCCATTTCTCCAAGGCAAACAGGTTCTGCCTTCAAGCCCATTGTTTATACCTTAGGTTTTGAGAAAAAGATAATTACTCCGGCCACCACCCTGCAGGATGCACCAACAGCCTTTCCCAATTTTGATGATAGTTTTTATAGTGATTTTCCTACCAGGCAGGCAGCTGAGAGGGTTTTGGCAGCTGATCCCAATGCTTACTATAAACCGTTAAATTATGATCGGAAATTCAGAGGTACTGTAACGGTAAGAAGGTCTCTGGCCAATTCCTTAAATGTACCTTCGGTAGCAGTAATGAAAAAGGTGGGAGTAGATGATGTAGTTAACTTTGCTAAAGGGGCAGGTATTACGACCTTAAAAGAGCCGTCTAACTATGGTTTGGCTTTAGTTTTAGGGACTGCTGATATTAAACTGTTAGAGCTGACTAATTTTTATGCCACCTTAGCTAATCATGGAATGATGAATAATCCGACTTTGATTTTGCAAATTAAAGACAAACAGGGGGGGATAGTTTATCAATATCAACCAGATCCCCAAAAAATTGTGAGCCCACAGAGTGCCTTTTTAACGAGTTCAATTTTATCAGATAATAAAACACGTTCGGAAATATTCGGTACAACCTTAAATATCTCAAGACCGGCTGCAGTCAAAACCGGTACTACAGAAAACTATAAAGATGCCTGGACAATCGGGTTTACACCAAGTTTAGTAGTAGGGGTTTGGGTAGGGAATAATGACGGGGCCCAAATGGACAACATAGCCGGCTCTTTAGGGGCAGCTCCGATCTGGAGGTTATTAATGGAAAAGTTTCTAGCCGGTACTCCGGTGGCAAACTTTAATCCGCCTGATGGGGTAGTTAAATCCTCGCCCTGTGGTATAAGTTCTTCCTCCAAAGAGGCTACCTCTTCTGCTAGCGAGTATTTCATTGAAGGCACAGAATCTAAAAAAGCTTGCCCAACACCTAGTCCAACCCCTTTACCTACTCCTACACCTTCCCCTTCTTCAACTCCAACTTCAACTCTAACTTCAACTTCAACTCCAACACCAACACCCACCATACAAACCCAAGATAATCAGGATAATAGGGGAGATAATGGCCAAGACAGAAGAAGTTAGCTTATCTTTCTTCACAAAGGAGGTATATTTTATGCTACAATATGCGCGCGGGGAAGTGTAACGGCTGCACACAAGGCTTAATATAATGGGCCCATTAAGGAGTAATCTTTAGTTGAGAATCCGGCTATATCGGTGAACTCCTAATCCAGGACAACACCGAGGGAACCACAATCAGCTATATAATTGTGGACTCCGTAGAGACTACACGCCAGACGTCCTGTTAAAAGGATGATAATATAGTCCTACCCTTGCAGTAATGCAAGAAGGTGCATAATCTTGAGGCAGTGGGTTCGATTCCCACCCCCGCAACACGATGGGAGTTTAGATTATTAGGACAGGCTAAATTGTAAATTGTCCATTTGGGTTTTTAATGGTATAATAATTCCATGTTAAAGTTAAAATCTCAGAAAGTTTCAGAATACGAGTTACCTATTAAAATTAATCCTCAAAAAGGAGGAGGTTTTGTAGTGACTTCCCCAATGTGGCAGGATTGCTATGCTCAAGGTGATAGCGTGGATGAAGCTATATTAGAAATTACTGCCGTAGCCCAATCTCTAATTGAATTATATAAAGAAGAAGGTAAACATATTCCTCTTAAGTTACAAAAGCAGCTTGACAATCTCACCTCGGTTCCAGTTATAGTGGCTGCATGAAACCTCTAAGCTATCGGATAGTAATCAAAAAAGCACGCAAAGCAGGTTTTGTTTTCCGCAGGAATACTGGTGGTACCCATGAAATCTGGTGGGATGAAGGGAAAAAGAAGACTTGTGTTATACCTCATCACCATGAAATTAAATAAGGTACCTTAAAAAGTATTCTTAATCAAATGGGGATTAGTGAAGATGAATTCAAAAAACTTTGAAATGGGTTCTAACATCGTCCCACCCCCGCAACACTTAATTAAGAGGTAAATAGGGAGATAACTGTAGTCACTCCGGCTATTAGCATTAATCCTGTTATAAGCCAACCAAAGCCGGTAACCCACTTATTGTTTACCCATCTGCCCATAATCTTGGCATTACTGCTTAGAAGCACAATAAGAATTAAAATCACCGGAGCAATTAAACCATTTAAAACAGCAGAATAAATTAAGGCTTTAATCGGATCCAGCCCAATAAAATTAATACCCAGTCCTATTCCAGTTGAAATAATAATTACTCCATAAAAAGCATTAGCTTCTTTTAGCTTTCTGTATAAGCCAAACTTCCAGCCAAAACTCTCTGACAGGGCATAAGAAGCAGATCCTGCCAAAATAGGTACAGCTAACATACCTGTTCCGATAACTCCTAAGGCAAATAGTAAATACGCTCGTTCTCCGGCGAACGGCCTTAAGGCTGTAGCAGCTTCAGCTGCACTGCTAATTTCGGTGATGCCATGGGTAAAAAGAGTGGCAGCAGAAGCTGCGATAATAAAAAACATCACTAAATTTGACAAAAACATGCCTGACCAAACATCCAGCCGCATATTTTTTACTTCTTTGTGGGTAGTTTCTTCCTGGCGGAGTTTCAAAGTAGTTTTACCGCCCAATATTTGTTCTTCTACTTCCTGAAAAAAAAAAAAAAAAAATAGATAAGGAGAAATAGTAGTACCTAAAACAGCAGTAACTAAAAAGATTTGATCTTTAGAAAAGGTAAGAGCGGGGATTATGGATTTTCGCAAAAGCTCATTTAGGTCTAAGTTAACGCTTAGAGCGGAAAAAACATATGACAGGAGTACTAAAGCAAGCCATTTTAAGTACTTAGCATATTTTTCATAAGTGGTAAAAATTTGTAATGCCAAAGAAATAATAGTAAAACCCAAAATCAGGCTAGAGAAGCTTA